>CAZOYZ010000231.1:7058-8305 GCA_964584045.1 uncultured Prolixibacteraceae bacterium
CTGGATCGTGACGAAAAGCTGATCCGGAAGTATTACCATGACGTGGAAAAAGAATCCATGCGCCGGATGATCCTCGACGAAGGGATCCGGCTGGATGGCCGTACAACCACGCAAATCCGCCCGATCTGGGGAGAAGTGGATTATCTGCCGGGTTCACACGGCTCATCGATCTTCACCCGTGGCGAGACCCAGTCGCTTTCGTCGGTCACGCTGGGTACCAAGATGGATGAAAAGATCATCGACGGGGTGACGGTGCAGGGAACTGAAAAATTCCTCTTACATTATAATTTCCCGCCATTTTGCGTAGGGGAAGCGAAAGTGCCCAGAGGCCTGAGCCGCAGGGAAATCGGCCACGGGAACCTGGCTTACCGCGCACTGAAGCGGATGATCCCCGGAGATTTTCCCTACGTGGTGAGGGTGGTTTCCGATATTCTCGAGTCGAACGGCTCGTCGTCCATGGCAACGGTCTGTGCCGGTACCATGGCGATGCTTGATTCAGGGATCCGGATGAAACGCCCGGTATCGGGGATTGCCATGGGGCTGATCACCGATCAGGATTCGGATAAATACGCGATCCTTTCGGATATTCTCGGGGATGAGGATCATCTCGGGGATATGGACTTTAAGGTGACGGGGACTGAAAAAGGGGTAACCGCGACACAGATGGACATCAAGGTAGACGGGCTTTCTTACGAAGTGATGGCCAGGGCGCTTCAGCAGGCGAAGGAAGGCCGGGAATATATACTCGGGAAGATCCTGGAGGTCATCTCGGAGCCGCGTCCGGAGTTCAAGCCGAATGTTCCGCGTGTTGAAACCGTGCTGATCCCGAAAGAGATGATCGGTCCGATCATCGGTCCCGGAGGAAAGAACATCCAGAAGTTGCAGGAAGAGACCAAGACGACCATTGTCATTGAAGAGAAAGATGATTTTGGTTATGTGGAGATTTCGGGGTTGAACAAGATCGCGCTGGATGCTGCCAAAGAACGCATTAAGCGGATCATCGCATTGCCCGAGAAGGGTGAGATCTATAAGGGCAAGATCAAATCGATCACGACATTCGGCGCATTCGTTGAAATTTTACCCGGGAAGGAGGGGCTGCTTCATGTCTCGGAAGTGAGCTGGGAGCGGATCCAGAACGTGGAGAGCGTCCTGAAGGTGGGCGAAGAGGTCGAGGTAAAACTACTGGATATTGACCGCGACAACAAGCTCAGGCTTTCACGCAGGGCACTGTTGCCAAAACCGGAAGG
>CAZOYZ010000232.1:0-8271 GCA_964584045.1 uncultured Prolixibacteraceae bacterium
CGGCAACGCGCCCTGAAAGATATTCGCGGTCGAGGTTTCTGGAGGTACCCACGATACAACGTGCTCCTTTCTCATGGATCAACCGGAAAACCGCCGGATCATCAGGAACTTTGTGACCCACAAAAGCCACGATATTCTCCCAGGGTACGCCTGTTTCATCAAATTCCCGCACCTTATCCGGACTGCTGATAAACACCTGCATCATGATGTCTTTATTCAGTTTATGAACCAGCCTGGCCTCATCAAATGAATAGGCCATCACAATGGTAAACGCCTCGGCATCACAATCTTCGACCATCTTCACCCGCGCTTCGACCGGAACATCCTTCTTGTCCAGTACCAGGATGGTTTTTCCTCTGGCCCATTTCATTACTTCAGCAAGGGTTTGTATACGATAATCAGTGACGTTTCCCTTCACGTCTTTCAATCTTAACTTTTGCAACTCTTCAAAGGTATAGTCCGAGACCCGGCCGTTTCCGGTCGTGGTACGCTGAAGCACCGGATCATGATGCACGATCATCACGCTGTCTTTGGTATACCGGGGATCGATTTCCATGATCGAATACGTATGCTTCAGGGTGTTGGCAAATGTGGCCGTGCAGTTTTCGGGCAGGCCCTCGTCCGGGCCGCCCCGGTGAGCACTGACAAAAGAAACGCTGTCGCCGTTGTAGCGGAACATTTCCCGGAGCTCTTTCGCGGACCGGGGGTTCATGTAATGGCCGCGTTCCTTATCAGATGCCCGGTTGCTGAAAGGGACCAACAATAAGAACTGGATCAGGAGAACTGAAACTAATCTGTTACGGATATTCATAGGTTTATTTGTTTTTTTGATATTCTATAAGTGCTGTTGTTTGCAAAGAAGCAATCTGCCGGATCTCGACAGGTTGCTTCAGTCCTTCCGACGGCGCGGAGAGACAAGTCTTCACTTAATTATACCCCGGATTTTGAGTGAGCTCAGGATTCTGATCCAGGGCATACTGCGGCACCGGCTGCAGATAATTTTTTGACGGATCGAAGAAGATCGTGCGGACCGGTATTTTTTCATAAACCAGCTTCCCGCCTTGAGTGGTGATTTTCATCCCGTAAACGGGCTGGCTAAACAGTTGCCCGGCCGTTCTCCACCGCATAATATCGTAAAAATATTTTCCTTCAAAAGCCAGTTCAACCCTTCTTTCATTCCGGATACGCTGTCTCATTTCATTCTGCGTCAGCCCCTGTGGCAGGTCGGGCTGCCCCACGCGCCGGCGGATCTGGTTAATGGCGTCATAAACAGTGGCATCCGGCCCGCTTACCTCATTCTTTGCTTCGGCATAATTCAGCAAAACTTCCGCATACCTGGAAATGATTACGTTGGCTCCGTCAAGGGTGCTGTTCGTGGAATAGATCGTGGAATCCTGCAGCTTCTTCATGAAATAACCGGTACGCCCGGCGTTTCCCGATTTTCCGACCACATTGATCTCGTTGGCATTGTTGGGAATACCCAAACGGGTATAGATCACGGTGCCCCGCCAAATGCACCCGTCATAAATGATCGACGCATAAAAACGGCTGTCCCTGTTCCGGTAAGGATGTTCAGAATCAAACAGGGAAGAACCCTGAGCTTCGGTTTTTCCATCCTTAAATTCATAGCAGTCGACCAGGTTTTGCGTCGGATCGCAGGCTCCCCAGCCGGCACCTTTGGCCACCATGGGAACTCCCCAGAACTGGTTGATCCGTTTACGCCTGAGTTCAGGAGCAAACTGGATGTCGAAGATCACTTCCTGATTATTCTCATTATCCGCGTAAAACAATCCTGCGTAGTCCGGGAAAAGGCTGTACACCTGCATGTCCATGATCTGCTTGTGTGTGGCGGCGGCATCTGCCCACTTACCGGCATAAAGTTCCTCTTCCCCTTTTAGCGCCAGAGCTGCACCTTTTGTTGCCCGCCCGATGTTCGCCCCTGTTACCGTTGCGGGAAGGTCGGCTGCAGCCGCATCACATTCTTCCTGAATAAATGCGACACATTCTTCATAACTGTTCCGGGGATAGAAAATATCTTCTCCGTCCACATCATTTCTTAAAATCTTAGTAATGATCGGGACACCCCCGTGCAGATCGACCAGTTGCCTGTAAAAATAGGCTCTTAAAAAGCGGGCCTGGGCCAGCAGACCTTTTTTCAGGGTATCTTCAAAGTCGGACGCGGTTACTTTCTCGATGAACAGATTGCATTTCCGGATATTTTCATACATTTTTTTCCACTGGTCCCTGAACAGGGGATTGGATGGTCCGTAACTGCTGTTATCGAAAAGCTGTGCCGAAGGATTACCGGCGCTGGGCCCGTAAGTGGTGTTATCGGTGAAATTATCCAGCGGCTCATTACTGATCTCGCTGGGCAGATTCAGATAAACAGAGGGATAAGGTCCTGCATTCAGGCTGTTATAAATGTCGTTTAAAAATAGCCCGGCCGTCTCCGGATTATACCAGACCGACTCGTCTGATAAGCGGTCGGAGGGCGTTATTTCCAGGTCTTCGCACGAAACAATGATCAAAAAGATGAAGATTAGGCTGATGTATGTTTTCATTTTTGACAGCATTTTTAGATTAAAATCAGAATACCACATTTATTCCGCAGGCGTAAACCTTTTGCTGAAAATAGTAGCGGGCGCGCTCATTGTACAGTTCCGGATCGAGAAACTTCAGATGACTGAACGTCAGCACATTCTGACCTGAAATAAACAGTCTGACCGATTTTACCGTCAGCTTTTTCACGATCGGTGCAGGCAAGGTATATCCTAATTCCAGATTCTTTAACCGCAGATAGGTACCATCTTTCACCCAGAATGAAGAAGTTTGGATGTTGTTTGTGATGGGGGTAGGTGTCAGGCGGGGGAATGACGCATTTCTGTTTTCAGAAGTCCAGTAATCGGTTTGTTCTTTAAAAATTTTGGCGCCGTTAAAAAACGGGGAAGCCATTTCGCCATCCAGATAAGTCGTTGCTTCACCTGCTCCCTGCCACAACATGGTCAGGTCGACTCCCTTCCATCGGGCATTCAGATTTAACCCGAAAATAAGTTGCGGGAACAACGGATCGCCGATCACGGCCTCATCATTGACATTGATCTTGCCATCGGGCCCGGTGATCTTTCCATCTTCTCCCGGTGCTCCGGCTATATCGGCATATTTAATATCGCCGGGCTTAACAGGGCCGTACGTGGGTACAGGCAGTCCTTCTGCCAGATTCCCCTCCGGATCGAAGTCTTCGGTTTGATAAAGACCCAGCGCTTTTAATCCAAAACGTGTATCCAAAGGACGCCCTGTCCTCTTTCTGTTTGGATTATTAAAGGTAGCAGCCGTTTCAAACGTCTCGATCAGCTTATTCCTCGCATAGGTCATGTTTAGCACGGCATTCAGGTTCAAACCATTCGCAAAATTCTTCCGTGTCCCTATGCTGATGTCAAACCCTCTGTTTTCCATGATCCCGGCGTTAACCTGCGACAATCCGATCCCATATTCTGCAGGAACGACCGATGACGGACTAAGCAGCATATCCGATCTTTTCTCTTTGAAAAGATCGAGGGATAAGTCCAGCTTTCCGCCAAACAAAAGCGCATCCAGACCAATATTCCCCTTTTTGGCCGTTTCCCAGGTGATATTTGAATTGGCCTGTACACTTTCATAAATGCCAAGCACCTGATAGGGCGAAATTCCGCCAAACACATAGCTATTCCTGGTTTGGTAAGAAGTCAGGTACTGAAAGGCTCCTCCTGCCAGATTACCTGATTTACCGTACGAAAATCTCAGCTTCAGGTTATCGATCCATGCATACCGTTCTTTGATGAATTTTTCTTCCGACAGCCGCCATCCCACTGAAAGGGAAGGAAAGAAAGAATAGCGTTTGCCGGGGGCGAAATAATAATGTCCGTCATAGCGACCTGCCAGTTGGACAAGATATTTTTCCGCATAGGAATAATCCATCCGGTAAACCCAACCTGTTTGTGCAGACCGGCTTGAACTTCCGCTATTGTCATAATTGTTCTTGTCGCTGCTTCCCAGGGACAGTTCATCGACATACAGGTCATAATTGACACGGGAGGCGTCAAAATCGTTTGAAACGCCCTTTTTCCCTTCATAAACTGCCAGCAGATTGATGCGATGATCGCCAAAGGTCCGTTCGTAGGTGAGATAACCCTGTATCGTCCGCTGACGATTTTCATCGAATTCTTCCGACAAAGATGGTTTCACAGGGCCTGCGGGCTGAGGGTCATATCCGTCCTGCGCGTTTAACTTATAGAACTTGTAAGGCAGGCTCCAGACCTTGTCAAACGCGTAACCAATGTTATAACTAAACACGCCCTTGAGCGACAGTCCCGGAACAAAGGGGACTTTTTGTTCCACCTGAAATTTCATATTCAGGGCATTATCGATAGCCCTGTTGTAACCGCTCTCCGAAAGGGAAGGCAACATCGAATGCGCAGGCATTCCGTTACTATACCGGATGGGAAAGATCGGGGGTATTTCCGTGACATTCGTGAATATTCCCGACCCGCTTGCACCTGCCGGATTGCGGTCCTGCCTCCTGTTCCCGTTCATATCCAACGAAACCGTCGTGGTATTGGTCACATCGGCATCCACATTCAGCAGCAAGTTGTAACGGTCGAAATTGATCTCCGAAATCACGCCTTCCTGATAGAGATAACCCAGACTGCTGAAAAAACGGATCTTACTGGATCCCCCGGAAAACGACAACGTATGTTTCGTAATGGGCGCCTGAAAATTGACAATTTCGTCGACCCAATCTGTGTTGGGATAATGGTCGGGATCGCTCCCGTCTTTGAATTTCTGCAATTCTTCGTCCGTGAAAGTTCTTTGATTGCCAATATTTTCATTGGCAATATTTAAGGCGTTGGCATATCCGTAGGCATCCAGGAAATCGGGAATGACAGTCGGCCTCTGAATACCGTAATACGCATCGTATTTCATTTGGATCACCCCCTCCTTTCCTCTTTTGGTCGTGATCAGGATGACACCGTTCGCCCCGCCGATCCCGTAAGGAGCTACCGCGGCCGCATCCTTCAATACGGTGACTGACTCCACTTCATCGGGATTAATATTGGTGATGCTTGAACTTCCCTGCGGAATCCCGTCGATCACGATCAGCGCATTGGCATTCCCGGTTGTCCCGACACCCCTTATCCTTAATTTCGCTGCGTCATTACCCGGCTCACCGCTTTCCTGGAACGACAAAACTCCCGACAATCTGCCCACCAGGCTGTTGTTCACGTTGGCAACCGGCGCCCCGGTTAACTCCTCGCCTTTTATCGCAGCAACCGCTGCTGTCGTCGTCACTTTCTTCTGAGTTCCGTAGCCAATCGCCACAACCTCTTCCAGGCCGATCGTTTCTTCCTTCATCGACACGTTAAGAACAGTTTTGCCTGAAACAGCGAGTTCCTCGGATTTCATTCCCACAAAAGAAAAAACCAGGATCGCATTGGCAGGGACATCAGCAAGGAAATAGTCGCCGTTTATGTCGGTGATGGCTCCGCGAATGGTACCCTTTATGACCACGGAAACCCCGGGGAGCGATGCACCGGTATAATCGGTCACCTTACCCGAAATCCTCAGCCGTTGCTGAGATACCGGTACCGTATTATTTCCCTTGCCTTTTGAGATAATGACGTACCGGTTCATGATACGGTATGAGAGACCTGTATTTTTCAAAGCTTTTTCCAGTACTTCATCAATCGTTTCGCCATTTACCGCGATATCGATTTTTCTTTCCGCATCGATCGAAGAAACGTCATATGCAATGTGCATATCCGATTGTTCTTCAATCAGCGCAAGTATTTCCAGGATGGAAGCATTTTTCAATTCAAATGTAAAGTCCTTCGTCTGTGAAAAACTTTCAGACGCAAAAGAAGCCAGTCCGATAGTTAATAAAATGAACAATACTTTCATAATTTTCCATGTTCTTTTCCAGGGAATAATAGGATCCCATGAAAAAAAATTGTTGATTTTTTTCATAAATTTGCATTGAGATTTAAATTGAACGTAGAGGAATGTTTAAAATCTCGGGAAGTGGTCGGACACTTCCCTTTTTTTTGTTGAGGGTTTAGGTCATAGGCATCGTTTTTTCCTTTTAATTTTTAGTGATATAGATTTTACTCCCGCTTATGGTGCATCTTGCACCAATGGCAGTCTCAATGATCTTTAGCAGTTGATCCAGCTGCTCTCCTTCGAGGAGTTGAACCGTCAGTTTATTATCCTTAAATTTTCCCGGATCGTATACCACATCCACGTTATACCATTTTTCCATTTTCCGGACCAGGCTGGAAAAGTCATCATTAATAAAGATTAAGCGGTTCTCCTTCCAACTGGTCGTTACCTCTTCGTTCAAATCTGACGTCGAAAAGGTATGTGTTTCTTTCGACCAGGATAAGACTTTTCCCGGCTCCAAACCGATCGTTTGACGCTGATTCTTCAGGATGACATTCACTTTCCCCTCCACTAATCCGGTCTTTATGCAGGCTTCATCGTCATACGCGTTGATATTAAACTGTGTTCCGGTGACTTCCACATCCAGAAAAGGCGTTGAAACATAAAATGGCTGTCCTTCCGCTTTTTTGACGTCAAAATAAGCTTCTCCTGTTAACTCGACTCTCCGCTTTTTAATAAACCCGGATGAATACCTGATCCTGGAACCTGAATTGAGCCAGATTGTACTTTTGTCGGGCAATTCTATTTTTGCCTTTTGTCCCAATGGCGCTTCGGAAATATAAAAATTCTCCTTCTCTCCATAGGCAAAGAACAAATAGAAGAGCATCCCGAAAACCAAAGGGATGAACAAAATAGCCGCGATCCGCTGATAGTTGGATGAAATACGAACGAGGTGCCGGTAGATTCCGGGCCGGGGCTTCTGCTGATCCCGGTATTCCCTGATCCTTCGCTTTAATCCGTCATAGCTGATCTCAATATCATCAGATTCTGCATTTTCCCATTTATACGAAAGCCATTGGTTAACTTCTTCCCGACGGCTGTCATCGTTAAAGATGCTTCTGAGTTTATGGAGATCAGAACGGGATAAGAAACATCCCTGAACAAACTTTTCAAGTATATCTTGTGTATGATGATCCATTTTTCCCTTCTTTCTTTTAATTATAAATACGGGAAAACGACTGCGGCCCGTGACAGAAAATGTCTTTTTTAAAAGAAATTTTACGGAAAAATGAGGAGGAACGCGCTAAACGTCCGTTTCCGGAATCTTTGCTCCGCCTGTTTCCTGAACGAGGCCGGTTTTAGTGCGATGTATCGTAGTTCCTGATCTTATTCATCACCACCGGCCCGGCATTGTCGTACATTTCGCGAATAAACGGATCATTAAAATTCATGGTACGCTCTTCAAAGGATACCTCTCCCACCCTGTTGAAAAGCAGTTCTTTTGCGGCCTGAATATCTTTTCCGTAAATATGGTACGAATCGGCCTGCCAGTTCATTCGTCCCAGTTTTACAGTTTTTCCGGTTTTTTCAGCAATCCCGGCAGCGATGATTTCCTTGTTAAACTGAATAAACCCGAACATATTCATAAAGCTTGCACCCCAGGCATCGTTGCTTCTGAAACGCACGTTGCAGTTCAGCCAGTAGATGTCTTCGTCTTCCAGGATGCGGTACCACAGCGACTGCAGGCAGGGCGGATCGTAACAATCGTTGTCGATATTCGGCATCCAGGTGATCATCTGTGCCTGACGGGTAAAGGGTTGTTTTGACAATTTATTGATGACTGACCGGATCTGGTCGATCTTGAATCCTCCGGCTTCTACTTGTTTCCCGTCGTGCTTTTCCTTCCAGACCCCGTAATTCTGCAGCCTGCCGTGATAGGTATATTCCCAATGGGTATCGGCGGGATCGTTCATATTTTTCACCCAATGATCTTTCACTCCTTCCAATTCGAGCACATATTCCTTCAAATCGTCTATTCCTCCCGGAAAAGCCATATGGATCACCGGATCTTTTTCGGGATCGAGGATCGTCATATTCATTGTACAATCGATACTTAACGGATCCCCGGGCTTGTCGTACTGGGTTTTGAAACGGGTGCCCTTTTCGTATAAGGCGATCAGCGCTTTTTCGTAAGTCGCGGCGAGTGTTTCCCCGGAAATTGCAATGACTGGAATGTTTCTCATAAGGTCAGGTTTATTTTGGTTTCTTTAAATAAAGTCTTACGTAATGAGTTTGAACCATCCCAAATATACGCATTATTTTCTGTCACGACGGCCTTGCTCCGGCAAATTATGCCGG
>CAZOYZ010000233.1:0-8262 GCA_964584045.1 uncultured Prolixibacteraceae bacterium
TCAAAATTATAGCTGACCAGCTTCTTCAGGCGAAGAAGATCATTTGTCCACTACGCCGGCATTCTAAAAAATCGACGAATAAACTGAACAATAGCCAGTAAAACAACAAGCCACTCAGGCCTTGTTGTCATGAAATCAATAATTTCTGCAATCATAGTTTGGTTTTTTTAGAATTTAAATAAAGAAATATAGTTCGGTTTTAATAGACTAAAGTTAAATAAAAATTTTAGAAGTTCAGCCTAAACAGAGTATTTTTACCAAAAAAATGACAAAAGGTTGGCTCTCAGAAAGATAACATCGAATACTATAATATCTTCGAAGGATTAAGGGAGATCCGGTTCCTGTTATGGAATATCACTGAGACACACATTCAGGATAACCTGACAAAAGAAGTGTTTGTTTTTCGATCCCCAATGAATGATGTATTAAAAAGCCAACTGGCAGGAATTATATCCAACTGGAATTTGTTACCGCACTAAACGTCAGAAGTCAGAAAAAAAATCAGCTATAATTCGCAAATTATAGCTGATCTGCTTCTTCAGGCGAAGAAGATCATTTGTCCACTACGCCGGCATTCTAAAAAATCGACGAATAAACTGGACAATAACCAGTAAAATAGCATACCACTGAGGCTCTGGACCCGCCAGGAAATCAATAATTTCTGTAATCATAGTTTGGTTTTTTTAGAATGTAAATAAAGAAATATAGTTCAGTTTTAATAGACTAAAGTTAAATAAAAATTTTAGAAGTTCAGCCCAAACAGAGTATTTTTACCAAAAAAAATGAAGAAAGGTGGGCTCTCGGGGAGATAACATCGAATACTACTTAAATCGGTTCGCCAAAAATTTCAGGCATACCGGACTTGGAATATGTATATTCTGATTGGCATACGACAACATCCCTGTTTCACGATCAATCGCGAACAACGTGATATTGTTGCTTTTTTGATTGGCCACCAGCAGGTAATTTCCTCCGGGATCGATGGCAAAATTGCGTGGCCAGTCGCCCTGAACGGATTCATTCTGGATCAGGGTGATCCTTCCGGTTTGTTCATCCCGTGAAAAGACGGCAATGGAATTATGTCCCCTGTTGGAGCAATACACAAAACGACTGTCCCGGCTCAGATGAATATCGGCCCCGTAACTTTTACCGGTATAACCGGCGGGCAGGCTCGAAACAGTTTCGATCAGCCGGAAAACATGGTCTTTCTTTTGCAGGACACTCACTGCCGAACCCATCTCGTTCATGACATAAATAAATTGCCCATCGGGGGAAAAATCAAAATGACGCGGACCAAAACCCGGCGGCATCGAAACCGGCGTTTGCAGAGCCGGTGTATAGTCCTGGTTCTCATCAGAGCGGACATAAAAATCGATCCGGTCGGTTCCCAGGTCTGCTGTCAATAAAAGCTGGCCGTCATCTGTAAATAAAGCAGAATGTGCATGCGGACCTTTCTGCCGGGTACTGTCCGGTCCCTGGCCTTCATGCCTGATCACCTGTTTGACCCTGCTAAGCTGCCCGTTTTCAAGTACATCATAGATACTGATGCTTCCGCTGGTGTAGTTTGAAGCAACGACCGTTTTCCCGTCGGGAGAAACGGTAACATGACAAGGATGATTCGCCCCGGTAGCTTCCTGGTTGATCTTCTCCAGCCTGCCATCATCCGAAATGAGATAAGCCGTCACGGAGCCGCTGTCCCTTTTCTGATAATCGTTTACTTCACTCACTGCATATAAATATGGTCCATTGGGATGAATAGCCAAAAAAGAGGGATTCTCCTTTTTCGGAGTGACATGTTTCAACAGCAGATCACCGTTTCCCGGATTATAGCGGTAACAGTATATCCCTTCACTGTCGCCATCCGTATAAGTCCCTACATAGATAAGGTATTCTTTATCGCGGTTACATGCCATCAGCATCATCGTCGCCACAGCAAGAAATAAAAATGAGGTCTTCATGAGAAAAAGCTTTAGCGGTTCAAAAAAAGTAAATGTATCCTGGTTTAACAAGGCTGATGACCGCCTTGTTAAAACTTTTGTAAATTAACAACATTTAAAAATACCAAAAAAGCCATCGTCGTTTTTTCAGGTCTTGTATTCTTCCCATCGAAAGCATTCCTCAAAATCAGAATGAGGAAAACCGGAAATAAAAGATTATCTTTGGAAAAGACATCAATACTACAATTAAAAATTAATTTCAGTTAATAAAATAACGTTTTATGGGTAGACCACAAGAATCATTTAACAAGAAAGAAGTAAGGAATAAAAAAGAAAAAAAGAGAAAGGAAAAGGAAAAAAAGAGACTTGCAAAGAAGGTTGGGGAAAGAGCAAGTGATCCCGATAACATGATCGCTTACGTTGATGAAAACGGAATGATTACATCCACTCCGCCAGACCCGTTGAAAAAGACCGAGATCAAGCTGGATGACATTCAGATTGCCGTACCCAAAAGCATCAACACGGGAAAAGAAGATTTTGTCAGGAAAGGAATTGTTACCCACTACAATGAATCAAAAGGATTCGGCTTCATCCGGGACAGTGCAACCAGGGAAAGTATCTTTGTCCATGTAAACAATGTGCTTGAAGCCATCAAAGAAGGGAATCAGGTTAGTTTTGAGCAAGGCATGGGACCCAAGGGCCCCGTCGCACTAAAAGTCAAGCTCATAAAATAATCGCCGATGGGTAAAGTATACAATTGGGCGATCCTGGGTTGCGGAAAGATTGCCCGGAAATTCAGCAGTGATTTAAAACTGTTGCCGAATGCATGTCTTTACGCCGTAGCGTCAAGGGATTTGACCAGGGCAAGGGAATTTGCGGCAGAATGCGGATTTGAAAAAGCATACGGCAACTATGAAGAAATGGCAGGCGATCCAAAAGTGGACATTGTTTATGTTGCAACTCCCCATTCACTTCATAAAGAGCACACAATCCTCTGCCTCAATCATAAAAAAGCGGTATTGTGTGAAAAGGCTTTTGCGATAAACAGCAGGGAAGTGAAGGAAATGGCCGACTGTTCACGATACAACCGGACTTTCCTGATGGAAGCGTTCTGGACGCGTTTTCAGCCCAGTTTTCAAAAAGCGCTTGAAATTATTCAGTCAGGAGAACTGGGCCGGTTAAAAATGGTACGGTCCGATTTTGCCTTTAACAGTCCAAAAGATCCGTTCAGACGGCTTTATAATGTGGATTTGGGAGGAGGATCCCTGCTCGACATCGGCATCTATCCTGTCTTTGCTTCCCTGATCACGTTGGGAAAGCCCTCCGAAATCAAGACGATGGCAGAATTCAGTGCCACCGGAATTGAAGAAACAATCATCATGAATTTCAGATATCCAGGCGGTGAGATGGCATCTCTGGTTTCCAGCTTTGCCTGCTATTCATCAATCCAAACTGAATTTTGGTGCGAACACGGATACCTCCGTCTTAACAAGCGTTGGTTTACCCCTACTCAGATCATCGTCTGGAAAGAAGGCCAACAAGGCGAACAGGTCATCCTTACCGAACCGGTCGCAGGACAAGGTTATCAACTTGAAGCCGCACACGTGATGGAATGCCTGGACGCAGGAAAAACGGAAAGTGACCTGATCCCCCTGAGTTTTTCAATGGATCTGATGGAGCTTCTGGACCAGGTAAGAAAAGATGCCGGCATTGTATTCGCGAAGCATGACGAACCCGGCATGGCTTCGGACTAAAAATTTAACTGTCTTTTATCAGATTAAATTCAAGTAAAAAAGACTATTTTTAAAAAAAATTGACTGCAAAGACATGAAGCACCTGATACTAACTTCGTCCATCTTTTTTATCCTGGGTTTAAAAATGACGCACAATATTGAACCCAATCAAAAGATGAATACCGACACGGTTCACACGAGTATACCGGAAACCAGGGTTTTGCCCGCGGCTGATGAGCAGAACAAGCTGACCACGGAACCCCAAAAAGAAAAAAAAGCGGCTGGTTCCGGGCAATTAACCGCCCCAAAACCATCTCAGCCTGCCGATCTGGTACAATAACACATGGAATTACTCCTCTCTTGTTAACAAACCTGCATCTAAAAACGTTAAAAATAAGACTGAGCCGGCGCTTGCATTACGTGTTAAAGTGATTGCGCAGCTGTTTTTTTTTAACTAGATTTGACTCAGATCAAAACGACTCGATTATGATAGGATCGTCTGAACTCATCATTAATCCGGACGGAAGCATTTTTCACCTTCATTTAAGGCCGGAACAAATCGCCGATGATATCATCCTCGTCGGTGATCCTGAAAGGGTTGATCTTGTCGCGGAACACTTCCATCAAAAGGAATTCAGAATACAAAACCGGGAGTTCGTTTCAATTACCGGAACGTATTGCGAAAAAAGGATCACGGTACTCTCGACCGGCATCGGGACAGAAAATATCGACATTGTCATGAACGAGCTCGATGCGTTGGTCAATGTTGATTTTAAGACGCGGGAACCCCTGGACAACCAACGATCACTGAGTATGGTGCGAATTGGTACATCCGGCGGACTTCAGGACGACCTTGACATTAATGATTACGTCATATCAAAAAAAGCCATTGGGTTTGACGGGCTTCTGAATTTTTATGCCGGACGGGAACGTATTACAGATACCGATTTTGAACAGCAGCTAAAAAAACACCTCAACTGGAGTCCTCTGCTGACTTCTCCCTATGTAGTGGATTGTTCAGCTTCTCTTTTTGAAAAAATAAATACCACCGGCCTTTCAGCAGGTATCACGATATCTGCCCCCGGCTTCTATGGTCCCCAGGGCCGCGTTTTGCGCCTGGACATCCTCGACCCTGAGATCAATAAGAAAATTAAGAGTTTTTCGTACAACGACCATAAAATCACCAATTATGAAATGGAATGTTCCGCGATTTACGGGCTTTCGTTATTAATGGGGCATCAGGCATTGACAGTTTGCCTGATCATTGCAAACCGGCTTACTCAAAAAGCAAATAACGATTATCATCAAAAAATGGAAAAGCTGATTCAGTTGATTTTAAAAAGGGTGATCACTTAATATTTTTATTTCATCCCATGAAGGCAGACAGGTTAATGGCACTTATTGCCTTGCTGGATGATCCGGACAAGGCGGTATATGAAATGATCGAAAAAGAATTTTTGGAGGAGGATTCTGCAATTATCAACCAACTGGAAAGAATATGGGAAACAAGTTTTGATGAACTTCAGCAATCACGCATCGAAAGTCTGATCCAGCAAATCCAATTCAGGGAAACGAGTAAAAAAATAAAAAATTGGTCGACCCAGACGAATGTCGATCTGTTTGAAGGATTCTTTCTTCTCAGCCAATATCAATATCCTGAATTGAAACTGAAGGAGGTCAAAAACAAGATCCGCAAAATACGGAATGATGTCTGGATCGAGATCAGTAACAAGTTGACCTCCATTGAAAAGATCACTGTCCTGAATCACATTTTCTATGATGTGAATAAATTTTCCATTAATCTGGCTAATCTTCAATCTCCCCAAAACTGTTATATCAACCAGATCCTCGATACCAGGAAAGGCAATCCCGTTTCCATCGCTATTTTGTATACGCTGATCGCCAGGGAACTGGACTTCCCGGTACAACTGATCGATTTTCCGCGAAACCCCTTACTGGCTTATGTCGACGATGAAATCGCAAAAAAAGCCCACGGCCCGCACTACAACTCACCGGTTCTTTTTTACATTAATCCGTCAAACAAGGGAGCGATCATCGGACGAAAAGAAATCGAATTTTTCCTGAAACGTAACGAACAGGTCACCGGGGATATTTTCGAGAAACATTGCGAGGACCGTGTGATCATTAAAAAATTGCTTGAAAATCTGATCTCCGCTTATGATTCCCTTGGCTATCAGGATAAAGTAGATGATCTGGCGTTCATAGCAAGTTTGCTCTGATTTCATTCCCGGGAATCTCATTTTCGTTAAAGATTCCCAGGAAAGATGTGACTCACTTTCCCTGAGTCAACTCCATCAAATAATTTCCCGACAAAAGCGAATAACCTCCATCGGAGTTCTCCTGTAACACAACCGGCTTATCTTCATTCATCAGCCTGACCTTTCCGACTGCGAAACCCTCCGGCAGAAACAGGCTGCCTGTTGAATTGGGCGGGATCACAACCTTATACAACACCTTTTTGCCTTTGTACTCCCACTCCGAAATAATCGTCCCGTAAGGAGACTGGTGGGAGGCCGAAGCGTGTTTCAGTTCTTCAAAAAAGGAAGGATGTAAAATCGTGTTTTTAAACCCCGGGGCTTTGGGATCAGGTTTTATTCCTCCCGGTCCTTTGTACAGCCAGGCCCCGATCTCGCCGAACATGATGTGGTTCAGCGAGATATCACGCCCGGCGTCGATCTTCCAGTTTTCATAAAGGGTAGTCGCGCCATTCACAATCCACCAGCCCCACGAGGGATACTTTTCGCGGGAGGCAATTTTCCAGGCATGTCCGGCATAGCCGTTTTCACTCAACGCATTCAGGATCGCCTTTTGCCCAAGCAACCCTACGTCCAGTTGAAACCCGTCGGCTTCAACCCGCTTTGCCAGGTTCAAGGCCACCCGCTCCTTCATGTCGTCGGGAACCAGTCCCCAGAATAACGGCACGCTCAATTCCGTTTGAATCCCGGAGGCATACATTCCGGTTTCGCGGTTCAGGTACTTCTCATTAAACGCTTTCCTGATCTTGTCGGCCAGCGCGCTGTATTTCCGGTGATCCTCCTGCCTGTCAAACATCTTTGCTGCATTGGCCAGGATCGTCACGTCAGTATAGTAATAAGCAGTCGAGGTAAGCTCAACCCCGGCCTTTGATTTCACCGGAACCCAGTCCCCAAGTCCCCAGGAGGTCAGTCCGGAAGGACTCATCTGGTCAATATGGTCCACGTAGCGTTTAATGCCGTCATAGCATCTCTCCAACAGGGTCGGATCACCATAGAACAAATAAATATTCCAGGGAATGATGGCAATCGTGCTGGTCCAGTCGGGACCGTTCGCCCAATGGTAACCCCATCCCGAGGTAGGGATAATTGCCGGAAGAACCCCGTTGGGCTGCTGTTCATCCAGATGATCAGCCAGCCATTTTTCATAAACGGTGATCCCGTCGAAGCCGTATAACCCCGTCTCGATGGCAATATGGGCATCGCCGGTCCAACCGTTCTTCTCCCGCTGCGGACAATCGGTCGGATATCCGAACAGGTTAGAGAGGTACGCGTTGTTGGTCGCAAAAAAGATCTTGTTGATCACCGGGTTCGAGGTATTCACCACACCCGAAACAGGAAGATCGCTGTGCATGAAATAACCGGTCAGACTCTCCTTCTCCAGCGTAACGGGGCCGGAACTGGTTACCTCCACGTACTGGAATCCCTTGTAATTAAAGAGTGGCTTAAAGGTCTCCTCCCCCTTCCCGCTTAAAATATAAATATCGGTCTGAAAAGGGTCGGTATCGTCGGTAGGACGATAATGCACATCGATATTCGAGATATCCACAAATCCGTCGCTTTTCAGGCGTTCACCGTGCTTTAAACGCACCACCGTGCCCTCCTTTCCGCTGACTTTGATCCGGCTCACCCCTGAAATATTCCTTCCCAGGTCAAAAACCCAGGTCGTGTCGTTCATTTGTGTCATGCTCTTCGCCGGAATTTCTTCCACGTCCCTGATCGGACGGAGCAACTGGGAGACGATATTCTGTGAGGGCGCTGCACGGTAAACAGCGCCTTTCCATGTTGAATCATCAAAGCCGGCGGTATTCCATCCCGGTTGTTCCAGTCGCGCGTCATGATGTTCCGCGGTATATATGCTGTTGAAGATCACCGGGCTCAGGGATGTCTTCCAATCCTTTCCCGAAGTGATGGTTTCCACTGAACCATCTTCATACGTGATCCGCAAATCCAGACAAAAGGCCGGTCTTCCGCGCCAGGGTGCCCGGTGGAAATCCCATACCGCGGTCGACTGGTGATTATACCAGCCATTCCCCAGCAATACACCGATCGCGTTCCCGCCCGACTTCAACTGCCGGGTCACATCATAGGTGACGTACAAGGTACGCCGGTCAAAACGGGTATACATCGGATCGAGGCGGTGATCACCAGTCTTCCCCCCATTCACGTACAACTCGTATAAACCGGCAACCGCCACATAAGCTCTTGCCGATCTGACCGTTTTCGCGACATTGAACACTTTGCGGAAATAAGGCGCCGGCTTGAGGTTCACATCAATGCCGTCGCTGATCCATGCCCCCTTCCAGTTTTTCATCTCCA
>CAZOYZ010000234.1:0-5379 GCA_964584045.1 uncultured Prolixibacteraceae bacterium
TTTTCATCGACCTGGTACACCAACGAATCTTTCGGGGCCTCAGGAACATTCACGGTTTCCCAGCCTATCCTGCCGACCGACGGGACGATCTCGCTTGTGAACCGGTTCGGCTGGGAAAAAAACATGAATGACTATTCGGGTAAGGAAGACCGCGCCTTTGTCAATAATCTCTATCTTAATATCACCCAACCACTGTTTACCTACAACCGGCTAAAACTTCAGCTTAAGGAGCTGGAACTTGATGTGGAAAATTCGAACCTGAGTTACGCCATGCAAACGCTGAACCTGGAAAAGCAGGTCACCCAGTATTTTTACAATGTATATATGGCACAGATGAGTCTGAGCATTTCGGAGGATGAGCTGGCCAACACGGAAAAGAGCTATGACATCACAAAAAATAAGGTGGATGCAGGCCTGGCGGCAAAGGAAGAGCTTTACCAGGCAGAGCTGAACTATGCCACCGCTAAATCGGAGGTGCAGAATCAGCGTGTTACCCTCGAAAACTATAAGGATCAGTTCAAGCAATATATTGGAATGGGCATTGCCGAGGAAATCGGCGTAATCGCCGATGTACAGGCCGAACAGGTGACCGTCGACCTGAACAAGGCGATTGAATACGGGCTGAAATCAAGGATGGAGATCCGCCAGCGGGAGATCAGTGTCGAAAATGCTCAGTTCAATTTGATAGAGACCAAGGGTTTGAACGAGTTTAAAGGCGACATGAATTTATCGATCGGTATTATCGGAGAAGATGAAAAGCTGAATAACGTCTATGATAACCCGACCAGCAATCCCGCTGTATCGGTCGCTTTTAACGTGCCGCTGTTTGACTGGGGAGAGAAGAAATCGCGCATTAAAGCGCAGGAAGCGGTGATCAGGCAACAGGAGTTAAATTTCGATCAGCAAAAGGTGCAGATCATCGTCGACATCCGGCAGGTATACCGGGGCCTTCAGAATTTGCAGAACCAGATCGAAATTGCCCGGCAAAACGAAAAGAATGCGCAGCTTACCTATGAAATCAATCTGGAACGGTATGCCAACGGAGATTTGACCAGTATGGACCTGAATCTCTATCAGACACAGCTTTCCCAGAAAAAGATGGCTTATGCCCAGTCCCTGATCGACTACAAGGTCGAGTTGCTTAACCTGAAGATCCAGACCCTGTACGATTTTGAAGCGAACAGAGGGATCGTTCCCGAAGAAATCATCAATAAAAAGAAGTAGTTGAATACCTGATAAAACGAATTTCCATGAATATGAAGTACAACCGGGTTGCTGTAGTTCTGATGGCCTTTGCCCTGGCAGCCTGCCGAAATCAGAGCGGGAATGTTGAAACAGAGGTAGCCATACCTGTTTCTGTGATGGACTTAAAACCGGCTTCCATAGAGCAAACAACCAGTACAACAGGCACTGTTGCGGCAACCAAAGAGGTGGCGCTGTTGACAGAGATGGCGGGCCGGTACCGGCTGCTCACCAACCTGCGGACCGGGAAACCCTTCATGTTGGGCGACCGGGTGGAGAAGGGGCAGGTGATCGTCGAACTTGAAGACGAAGAATATAAAAACAACATTGGGATCGAGGCGAAGGAATTAAGCCTGAAGATGGCTGAGCAGGATTACAAAAAGCAGAAGTCGCTGTTCGACAAGGGAGGGGTTACCCTGAGTGAGTTGAGCAATGCGGAGGTTGCAGCCGTCAATGCCCGTGACAGTTATGAGCTGGCGAAGATCCGGTTGGGGTATATGAAAATAGAGGCTCCCTTTACGGGGGTCATTACCGGCTTACCGTACTTTACCGACGGGACAAAGGTGGCCAGCGGAACGGCTGTGTTAAACCTGATGAGTTATGAAAAACTGCTGCTCGAAGTGAACCTCCCTGAAAAGCAGATCAATCAGGTTGTCAGGAACCTTCCTGTCCGTGTGATGAATTACACCCTTCCTGAAGATACCCTGCACGGCGTTGTTCAGGAGGTATCGCCGGCGATCAGCACAGAGACGAGAACATTCGTGGCCAAGCTGAACATCGATAACCAAAAACTGCTGCTGCGTCCGGGAATGTTCGTGCAGGCCGAGATCATCCTTGCCCGGAAGGACAGTGTGATCGTGATTCCGAAGGATGTGGTCATCTCCAATCAAAGAGGAAAATCGGTGTTCACCGTTCAGCAGGGAACAGCCGAACAAAAGCAGGTAACTTTTGGCTACGAAAACAATGATCAGGTTGAAATTACATCAGGTTTGAAAATCAATGAACGTTTGGTTATTAAAGGGTTTGAGACGCTGAGGAACCGTTCAAAGGTGAAAATCATTAAATAAAAAGAGTTGCCGTGAAGAAGTTAAGTGAATTTTCGGTCAATAACCCGGTAACGATCCTGATGATTGTACTTGCCGTGCTTCTCCTGGGGTATATTTCGTACGACAAGCTGGGCATTGATCTTTTTCCGGACCTGAACAATCCGCGTCTGTTCATAGAACTGGAAGCGGGTGAGCGTCCGCCGGGCGAAATTGAAGAGCAGTTTGTCAAGAACCTGGAAGCGCTTGCGATCAGGCAATCGGATGTGATTCAGGTCTCGTCGGTTTCCAAAGTGGGGACTGCCCAGATTACGGTAGAATATGCGTGGAAGAAGAACATGGACGATGCTTTTCTTGAACTGCAAAAGGCTGTTTCATCCTTTGCGCAGAATGAGGAAATCGATGAAATCAACATTACCCAGCATGATCCGAACACGGCTCCTGTGATGCTGATTGGATTAAGTCATCCATCGGTCAGCGACATGAATGAATTGCGCAAGGTTGCGGAAAATTATATCCGGAATGAACTGATCAGGATCGAAGGTATTGCGGAAGTGGAGGTTTCAGGTGCTGAAGAACTGGAAGTGTTGATCGAGACCAATCAGTACCTGCTCGATGCTTACGGGTTGACGCTGGATGCGCTTAGTACCCGGATCCAAAATTTTAATGAAAGCATCTCGGGGGGTTCTATTGAAGAAATGGGACTTCGTTATGTGGTGAAGGGAGTAAGCCGGTTAACAGATTTGTCGGATTTCGAAAATATCATTGCCGGCTACAAGCAAACCGCCACAGATAATACGGAATCTCCTTATGCTCCGGTCTTCCTGAAGGAAGTCGCCAAAGTTAGTTTTAAAAATACCGAACCTGAAAATATTGTCCGTGTTGACGGGCAGCGCTGTTTGGGCCTTTCCATCTATAAGGAAACCAAATTCAACACGGTGAAGGCGGTGGAGGAAGTGACCAAAGCGATGGTGTTGATCGAAAAGGCGCTGCCGGGATACAAACTGCAACTGATCACCAATCAGGGAACGTTTATTCAGGAAGCGATCGGCGGAGTGGAAGAAGCAGCACTCTACGGGATTCTTCTGGCGGTGTTTGTCCTGTATCTTTTCCTTCGCCGGATCGATGCTACGCTGATCATCAGCATCGCCATTCCTGTGTCCATTGTGGCCACGTTTAATCTCATGTATTTTAACGGGCTTACCCTGAACATTATGACCCTGGGAGGACTGGCGCTTGGCGCCGGTATGCTGGTCGACAATGCGATCGTGGTGGTGGAGAATATTTTTCGTAATCGCGAGAACGGCATGCCCGTACGCGATTCTGCCATTGAAGGAACTTCGCAGGTTGGTGGAGCCATAACGGCCTCGACCATTACCACGGTCGTCGTTTTTCTTCCCATCGTCTATCTCCACGGAGCTTCCGGTGAATTGTTTAAGGATCAGGCCTGGACGGTGACTTTTTCGTTGCTTTCCTCCCTGGTTGTGGCTATGCTGGTTATTCCCACGTTGTTCAATCTTATTTATAAAAACAGGAAACAACTGAAACTTCGCTCTGTACAGGTAAAGGGATACGGACGCTTTTTGAGCAGGATCATGAAAATGAAGGGAACAGTTATCGCGTTGACCGTGGCACTGATGGGAGGCGCCGCCCTGCTGGTACCGTTGATCGGAACTGAATTCATGCCCAAAACAGAGACCCGTGAATTCAGAATGGACATCCGGCTTCAGGAGGGCACACGGCTGGAGAGGACCGCTTCGACCGTTGAAAACATGGAAGGGATTATCAACGGGGTACTGGGTGATCATCTGAAAATGATCTATAGTCATACCGGACCCTCAAGTGAGATCAGCAGTTCCGAAACAGCAGTTTTCCAGGGCGAGAATACAGCGACGATCAGGGTCTTCCTCAGGAAAGAGAGCACGCTTACTTCCTCAGAGGCTATTCGTCAGATCAGCAATGCAATTGGTGAGATCCCCGATGCGGAGATCAGCTTTAAACAGGACGAAACCGCATTGAAAAGCATGATGGGCACCGAAGAAGCCCCTTTGGTGGTGGAAGTCCAGGGAGAGGATTTGGATGTGATCGGGGAACTGGCCGGAGAAGTGAGAAAACGAATGGAAGGACTTCCCGGTATTTATAACGTAGAGTCTTCCATGGAGGAAGGATCGCCGGAGGTCAACCTGGTCATTGACCGGATGCGGGCAGGTATGTATAACCTCAGTGTCAGCGATATCGTCAGCCAGATCCAGAATCAGCTGGAGGGTAAAGATGCCGGCGAAACGGAGCAAAGAGGAGAGATGCAGCGTATTATCGTTAAATTGCCCGACAAGGGGCTTTCTGAACTGGGTGACATCCGCATAACCGGCAACAATCAGAATTTTCTCCTGAATGAGCTGGCAGAAATTGAACAGGGGCAGTCGCCCCGGGAGATTTACCGCCGGAACCAGAACAGGATTGGCAAGATTACCGCACAGATGGAGAAAAATGTGCCGCTCGATCAGGCCGTGAAGGAGGTCCGTTCGGCCATCGCCCCGATAGAAATACCTTTTGATTATAAGATCTCAGTCAGCGGAGAGGAGGAAAAACGGGCAGAATCGATGTCGAGCCTGGGCTTTGCACTCATCTTGTCGATCGTGTTGGTATACATGGTGCTGGCGTCTCAGTTTGAATCGCTGCTTCATCCTTTTACCATTTTACTGACGGTTCCGTTGGCGCTCGTTGGTTCCGTCATTACCTTCTTCATTTTCGGTAAGACCCTGAACATGATGGCTTTTATCGGCATTATCATGCTTGCAGGTATTGCCGTCAATAATTCCATCCTGCTGATAGACCGGATCCTGCAGCTGCGCGCCCAGGGCATGGAACGGCTGGACGCCATCGTACAGGCAGGCCAGCAACGGATAAGGCCAATTCTTATAACCAGCCTCACGACTGTACTGGGTTTGCTGCCCCTTACGCTGGGGTCGGATGAAAGCTCTTCCTTGCGTTCACCAATGGCCCTGGCGGTCATTGGAGGACTGCTGACTTCCACCCTGCTCACACTGGTGGTGATCCCGTGCGTGTATGAGGTCTTCGAGGAGATCAGGGAGCG
>CAZOYZ010000234.1:5479-6729 GCA_964584045.1 uncultured Prolixibacteraceae bacterium
AATACATGAAGTTTATAATCGATCGAAAGACGCTGATCAGCATGTTGTTTATTGGGATGACGTTACTTGGTTATGTATCCTACAGACAGCTTGGGATGGAACTGCTGCCCAATGCAGACCTGCCTTTCTTATATGTTCAGGCAGCATCTGTCCGCGATGCGGATCCTGAATATCTCGAGAATCAAGTTGTCATCCCACTGGAAGGTGTTATAGGGACGCTTGAGGGCATTGAGTCGATCGAATCGACGATCAACTCGAGAAACGGGACTATCGCCGTTTATTTCCAGAAGAATATCGATTTTAACATGGCTTTTCTGCGGTTGCAGGAAAAGATCAACGGAATGAAGGATGACCTTCCGGAAGATATTCGTGTCAATGTGAACCGGGTCGATCTGTCGAGGATAAACAGCAGGTTCATGGAATTGCAGGCGCGTGGCGAAGGAGGTACAGACCGGGTTCGCAACGTCGTGGACCAGGACATCGTTCCGGAGCTGGAGAACCTGGACGGTATTGCCGGCGTCAACGTATACGGAGGAAAGGAAAAGTCGATAGAGATCATCATGGATCAGGAGGCGTGTGAGGCTTATGGAGTCACAGCCGGCACCATACGTTCCCTGTTGTCACGAAATTCCGTGTCGCGGGTATATGCCGGAAATCTGAAAGAAGAAGATAAACTTTATTTTGTTCATGTCACGGCCGAGTATGATCAGGTATCCGATATAGAAAACCTGGTGGTGGCCGAGGGGCCGATCCTGCTGAGAGATGTGGCACAGGTACGTTTTGGTGTGAAGGAAGAAACCAGTTACAGCCGTGTGAACGGACAGGATGCCGTGAGTATTCTCCTGGTCAACGATTCTCAGGCAAACCAGATCGAGCTTTCGCACCATGCACAGAAACTGATTGAGGAACTGAATCAAAAGCTGGCGGGAAAGGGTGTTCAGCTGGTTGTTCAGGAAAATGCGGCCGAGACCATGGAAAACAACATCAACCAGATCATGAGCCTCGCTGTCGTTGGCGGTTTAATGGCGGTATTCGTGTTGTGGATGTTCCTCAAGAATGTGCGTATTGTGGCTTTCATCGCATTGGCGATCCCCGTTTCAGTCTATACGGCGTTCAATTTTTTCTATGCTTACGATATTACCATAAACAGCCTTACCCTGGTGGGAATGGCGCTGGCGGTGGGGATGCTGCTCGATAACAGCGTGGTGGTATTTGAGAACATATACCGTTTGGCAGGGAGCGGGAAGAAA
>CAZOYZ010000234.1:6829-8227 GCA_964584045.1 uncultured Prolixibacteraceae bacterium
ATTTTTTGTGATGATATTTATCAGTTTGGCGATCAGCGTCACCACCCTGCGGGAGGTCGAGGCCGACCAGATCAAGCTGTACGTGACGATGCCATCAGGATCGAGCCTGGAGACCACCGACGAAACTGTACGTAAGATCGAAGAAAAACTTCAGGGAGTGAAGGAGAAAAAAGACATTGCCAGTACCGTTGAAGAGGAAGAAGCCGTGGTGACAGTCACGCTGGCAGATGATTTTGAAAAAGTAGATGGAAGAAGTTTTGCCGAGATTAAAGCGTCGGTCAGTGAGCTGACAAAAAATATCGGCTCGGCCGAGATCGAATTCGAGCAGTCCCGGTCGGGCGGAGGCGGAGGAGGCGGAGGAGCAAATATGATGAACAATTTTCAGCGCTTCCTGGGGATCGGCACCGAAGAAGAGAAAATTGTTTTAAAAGGGCAGGATTTTGCGACGATGAAAATGGTTGCTGAAGATCTGGAATATTTCCTGGAAGACATGGACTTCATTAACCGTGTCCGGTTAAATGTTTCCGATAACCGTCCCGAAGTACATATGCTTTTTGATCACCTTTTGATGACCGAATACAACTTGAATGTCAGCCAGGTGTCGTCCGAACTGAATTCCTTTTCAGGGGAAGTCTCAACAGGGGTGATGTTTAAACAGGGATTGGATGAATATGAGATCATTCTGAAACAGGAAGAGGAGGAGGGGACCGAAGAGGAAACCCGGACCATGGATGAGCTGAAAGCCTTGCAGGTAAAAGATCAGGCCGGGGGAATGCATGAATTGCAGGATTTCACGAACCTGGTGTACGCCCGCGGATTGGCAGGGATTAACCGGATCAATCAGGAAAAGCAGATTGAAGTAACCTACCGGCTGGTCGACGAAGCGCAGGAATCGAAAGATCTTCTTGAGTCGTACCGGTATGAAATTGACAACCTGATCGCTGCCTACAATTTTCCTTCGGGGATCGCTGCAGAGGTGATCCATGAGGAAAATGATCTGGAAGAGTTTAATTTTTTGATCTTTGCAGCCCTTATCCTGATCTTTATGATCCTGGCATCCGTGTTTGAGTCGTTTGCCACTCCATTTGTGCTGTTGTTTTCCATACCACTGGCTGCCATCGGGTCGCTGCTGGCGCTCATTTTTACCGGAAACAGCCTGTTTAATGCCAATACCATGATCGGATTCCTCATCCTGCTGGGGGTTGTGGTCAATAACGGGATCATCCTGATCGACTATACCAACCTATTAAGGAAAGAGGGATTCCGGATGTCGAGGGCGTTGATGACTGCAGGACTTTCGCGTGTGCGTCCTATCCTGATCACCGCGATTACCACCATTGTGGCCATGTTTCCCCTGGCTATGGGACAGGCGGAATATGTGAGCGTGATCGGCGCCCC
>CAZOYZ010000235.1:0-8225 GCA_964584045.1 uncultured Prolixibacteraceae bacterium
ACTGCAGCGATGCCCGGAAGGACTTTCCCTTCAAGGTATTCGAGCATAGCCCCTCCGGCAGTGGAGATATAGGAAACTCCGTCTGCAATACCGAATTTGTTGACAGCAGCTACAGAATCGCCGCCGCCGACCAGTGTGAAAGCTCCTTTCTTTGTGGCTTCCACCACCGCGTCGCCAATTGCCTTTGTTCCGGCAGCGAATTTTTCCATTTCAAATACGCCGGCAGGACCATTCCAAAGTACGGTTTTTGAATTGCCGATCACTTCCCTGAATTTGGCAATGGTCTCAGGACCGACATCCAGTCCCATCCAGCCTTCCTTGATATCTTTTGTTTTGCAGATCTCGGTGGCGGCATCTTCGGCGAATTTATCTGCAGCCACACAGTCTGAAGCAATAATGAGATTGACCCCTTTTTCCTTTGCTTTTTGGATCACGGTTTTCGCCAGTTCCAGGTATTCATCCTCAACCAGTGAAGATCCAATTTTTCCACCTTGTGCCTTTACAAACGTGAAGATCATTCCGCCTCCGATGATCAGGTTGTCCACCTTGTTCAGCATATTCTCAATGATCGTGATCTTGGTTGAAACTTTGGCTCCTCCCATGATGGCCGTTAACGGACGTTCCGGTTTGGCGACTACCTTATCGAGACTGTCTACTTCGCTTTCGACCAGATAACCGAACATCTTGTCGTTCGGGAAGAACCGGGCGATGACGGCCGTGGAGGCATGTGCCCGGTGGGCTGTGCCAAAGGCATCATTGATCCAGCAATCGCCCAATTCGGCCAATTGTCCGGAAAACTCCACGTCACCTTTTTCTTCTTCCTTATGAAAGCGAAGATTTTCGAGTAGCAATACTTCTCCCGGCTTAAGCGAATCGGTCATGGCTTTGACTTCCTTTCCGATACAGTCGGGAGCCAGCTGAACCGTTTTTCCTAAAAGTTTCCCCAGGTGGTTCACCAGATGGCGCATGGAATACTTATCTTCCGGGCCGTTCTTGGGGCGGCCGAAGTGAGACATGATGACGGGTGAACCTCCCTTTTCAATTACTTTCTGAATGGTTGGCAGGGCCCCGCGGATCCTTGTATCATCTGTAATCTCAAAGTTTTCATTTAACGGAACATTGAAGTCAACGCGGATCAATGCTTTTTTTCCTGAGAAATCATAACTTTCAATTGTCTGCATAATGGAATATTTTTAGTTTTGCTATATACGTTCAAAGATAGGAAAAAGATCACTTTTCAGAGGAAGGCCTTTCTTTTTAGCGAAGTTTTTTAATAATGAAGTAAAGAAGTATCTTCCTGTCGTTGTCCGCTTTGTTCAGATGAGCATGATCAGGAATTATTATTGTTGTATTCTTAAATCCGGAGTATGTTTTTTCGCGATGTAATTGGACAGGAAGCTGTCAAAAACAGGCTGATACAATCGGTCAATGAGGCGCGTGTCAGTCACGCCCAGCTGTTATCCGGCCCGGAGGGCTCGGGAAACCTGGCTCTGGCTCTGGCTTATGCGCAATATGTGTCATGTACTGACCGGCAGAATGGTGATTCCTGCGGATCGTGTCCTTCCTGTAAAAAATACACGAAACTGATCCATCCCGACCTTCATTTTGTGTTTCCCGTGGTGAAGACTCCCAGGTATAGAGATCCGGTGAGCGACAATTTTCTGGAAGAATGGAGGAAAATGATTTTCATGAATCCTTATTTTAATCTGGACGACTGGTTCGATTTGATCGGGGTCGAAAACGCGCAGGGGATGATCTACGCCAACGAAAGTAATGAGATTATCCGGAAGCTCAGCCTGAAATCGTTCGAATCGGAGTACAAGATCATGATCATCTGGATGCCTGAGAAGATGAATGCAGCCTGCGCCAATAAACTGCTGAAGATGATTGAGGAACCACCCACGAAGACGTTGTTCCTGCTGGTTGCTGAAAATGAAGAAGAGATCATCACAACGATCCGTTCCCGTTGCCAATTGGTTAAAGTTCCCGGTATTCGGCCCGATATACTAGGTGAAGCGTTGGCACGGAACCCCGGCACGGCAGGAAAGAACATCGGAAATCTGGTACACCTGAGCCGGGGAAATTACAGGAAGGCTCTGAAGCTGGCAGAAACAGCAGGGGATGGCAAGGACAATCTGGCCCGGTTTAAGGAACTGATGCGCCTTTCGTATGGAAGAAAATTTCTGGACCTGTTTAAATGGGTAGACGACATTTCAGGAATAGGACGTGAAAAGCAGAAAAGTTTCTTACAATATGCCCTTATACAAACCAGGGAGAATTTTGTGTATAACCTCAGGCAACCGGAACTGGTGTTTTTAGATGAAGAGGAGACTGCTTTTTCTTCCAGGTTTTCGCCGTATATCAATGAGCGTAATGTGGTGCCTGTAGCCGGTGAACTGGAGAAAGCCTGTGTTCATATCGCGATGAACGGAAATCCCCGCATCATTTTTACGGATATGGTGTTAAAGATCGTCAAGCTGATCAGAAAATAAGGAGTCTTGAGTATTTAGTCCAGTCGTAAGTAAAAAATAAATGCATGAAGTTTCCGGTTTACTGATTTTTCTGTCTTACGACTTACTACTTACGACTTACGACTCAATAATAATAGCTATTTTTGTAGTCATGTAGTTGCCTGCTCAGAAGGCAATAATCAATTCATTATGGATAATATATCGATCGAACGGGGATCTTGCAATCATCAGGGGGGGACCTGCTGTAAGCTGGAAGTATATGACTGGCTGGACCATGTGGAGCATGTGACGGACCACGGGGATGTAGTGGAGGTGCGGTTTAAAAATACCCGGAAGGATTATTTCAGGAATGTCAATAACCTGAAGTTAAAGGCCGGCGATTTAGTTGCGGTTGAGGCAAGTCCCGGGCATGATATTGGAATAGTCAGCCTCGTGGGAGAACTGGTGAAGTTTCAGATGAAAAAGCACAAGGTGACCCTGGTAAACGGCGAAATGCGGAAAGTGTACAGAAAGGCAAAGTCTGCCGACCTGGATAAATGGAAGGAAGCCATGAGCCTTGAACATCAGACCATGATCAAGTCAAGACAAATCGCCGCGGACCTGAAGCTGGACATGAAAATCGGCGACGTGGAATATCAGGGCGACAAAACCAAGGCTATTTTTTACTATATCGCAGAAGGCCGTGTGGATTTCCGGCAGCTCATCAAAGTGCTGGCCGAAACCTTTCACATCCGGATCGAGATGAAACAAATAGGTGCACGCCAGGAGGCCGGACGGATCGGAGGCATTGGTCCCTGCGGACGGGAGCTGTGCTGCGCCACCTGGATTAGTAATTTCGTCTCGGTAACCACAAATTCTGCCCGTTACCAGGAAATTTCACTGAATCCGCAAAAGCTGGCCGGACAATGCGGAAAACTGAAATGTTGCCTCAATTTCGAACTGGACTCCTACATCGACGCTCAAAAGGATTTTCCTTCAGCCAATATCCCTCTGGAAACCGAACAGGGACAATATAGGTTTTTGAAAGCTGATATTTTTGGGCGCCTCATGTACTACACGGACGAGTCCGCGAATGGTGCTGCTCCGGTAGCAGTTCCCGTGGACCGGGTCAGGGAGATTATTTCCTTAAACAAAAAGGGAAGGAAAGCAGGCCAATTGCTCGAAAACAGTAAGGAAAATTCAAAAGAGAGATCAAAAGAATTTGAAGATATTCTTTCGCCCGAGGGACTGACCCGTTTTGATCCGGAAAAAAGCCGCCCAAGAAAGAAGAAACGGCATATAAGGAAAAATCCCGGCAGGAATCCGAATTAAAAGACGGCAATGAAGGATATGATTATCGCGACAGTTATTTTGTTTCTTTTTATGTCGTGTGATTCCAAAAGGATCTTTGAAGAGTACAGATTTGTAGGGAACAAAGGCTGGCACAGGGACTCTGCGATGGTTTTTTCTGTGAATGTACAGGTTCCCCGCAGTACGTATAATATGTACCTGAATATCAGGAACAGAAGTAGCTATCCCAATACGAACATTTGGCTCTCCTTCTCCATGCATTTCCCGGACGGACGGCTTATGACCGATACTGTCGAGGTGGTGTTGGCCGATCCCGGAGGACGATGGAGGGGCCGCGGGATCGGTGGTTTGTTTGATATCCAGGCTTTATATAAAAAGAATATGACGTTTCCGGTTGCCGGACAATATCAGTTTGCTGTTAAACAGGCCATGAGATCAGTGAGGCTGAAAGGGATTCAGGATGTCGGTATCCGGTTGGAAAAAGGTAATTAGTCGTAAGTCGTAAGTAATAAGACAGTAGTATCTAAGGTAGAGGTGGGAAAGAACAAGCTGAAAAAATTTGCCGAGATGACCGCATTCAAAAATGTCATCCAGGCGCCCTTTTATGATCTTAATCAACCGGATCATGAATGGAAAGGGAAATGGAGCAGGAATTTTTTTAACAATGATCATCCCGTTATCCTTGAACTTGGATGCGGGAAAGGCGAATATACCATTTCCCTGGCCTGTCGTTTCCCCGGCGTGAATTTCATAGGGATTGACGTGAAGGGGGCGCGAATGTGGAAAGGAGCAAAAGAAGCGCTGGAACGGAATATCTCCAATGTCGGATTCCTGAGGACCAATATCGAGATCCTTGAAAAATTTTTTGACCGCGGAGAAGTGGAAGAAATCTGGCTGACATTTCCTGACCCTCAGATGAAAAATGCCCGCCGGAGGCTTACCGCATCCAATTTTATGGAGAAATACAGGAGGATCCTGAACCCGGGGGGAAGAGTTCATTTAAAAACAGACAGTAATTTCCAGTTCCGGTATACTCTCGGGATGCTGAAGGAAAATCAGCTGAACATGCTGGCCTGTACCGACGATCTTTATCATTCGGAGTTGCTCGATGAGATATTGTCTGTGCAAACGTTTTATGAGAAACAGTGGCGGGAACGGGGCATTTCTATTAAATACCTGTCTTTTCAGCTGAATCATGATGAACCGCTTCGCGAGCCGGTTGTTGAAATAGAGAAAGATCCGTACAGGAGTTTCGGACGCTCGGCGAAAGAGTTATGATTTATTATTGATTGTTGAACTTCCGTCTTGTGTCTTGATACTTGATACTTGTGTCTTTTTGATAGTTATTTTGTTGGAATTTTGGATTTGAACGATGAACGATTTTTTCGGGATGGTTTATGAGGTGGTTTGCCTGGTACCCCGCGGAAGGGTAACCAGTTACGGCGCCATCGCACGTTATCTCGGCACAGGACGTTCGGCCCGCATGGTGGGTTGGGCCATGAATAAGGCTTCTGATCATCCCGGCAATGTGCCCGCTCACCGGGTGGTAAACTCCAGGGGGCTGCTTACCGGTAAGCACCATTTTGGAACGGGGAGCCGGATGCAGGAATTACTCCGGGATGAAGGTATCCGGGTTGAAAATGATCAGGTGGCGGATTTTGAGAAAGTCTTTTGGGACCCGGCAAGAGAACTAAAAGTAACATTAGACCCTTTTGATCAGGCATGAAAATAAAAAATTACAAATAAGAATAACCATGAGCGACATACCCCGTAAGCTAATTATCCCCAAAAACGTGACCGATGCACTTCGTCAGGTCAATTATCCCGGTTCCAGCCAGGATATTGTGTCCATGGATATGGTTCAGGAGATCCGTATCGCGGGGCGAAAGGTGAGCTTTTCACTTGTTTTTCAACGTTCCGATGACCCGAATATTCCCACGCTGATCAACACGTGCGAAGATCTTATTCTAAAGGAACTCGGCCCTGATGTTGAAATTTCCGGTAACATTACGGCGAAGGCCATTCATCAGATGGAGCGGCCCGTGCTTCCGGGAGTGAAGAATATCATTGCCGTGGCCTCCGGGAAAGGAGGAGTAGGCAAGTCGACCGTCGCTGTTAACCTTGCAGTGGCTTTGGCAAAGACAGGCGCCGGTGTGGGCCTGATCGACGCCGATATTTTCGGCCCTTCCATCCCAAAGATGTTTGGCGCCGAACAGTTGCAGCCGGGCGGAGATAAAGTGGACGGCAGGGAAGTGATCGAGCCGGTAAGCTGCTTTGGGGTGAAAATTCTTTCGATAGGCTTTTTCGTCGCTGCCGGCGACGCGTTGGTTTGGCGCGGGCCTATGGCCTCCAATGCGTTGAAGCAGCTGATTACACAAGGCAACTGGGGCGAACTGGATTACCTGCTGATCGATCTTCCGCCGGGGACCAGTGATATTCACCTCACTCTGGTTCAAACTGTTCCTGTTACCGGCGTCATCATCGTGACAACGCCGCAGGACGTCGCATTGGCCGATGTGATAAAAGGTGTGAACATGTTCCGGAGTAAAACGATCGACGTTCCGGTGTTGGGACTTGTTGAGAATATGGCCTGGTTTACCCCTGAAGAGTTACCCGAAAATAAATATTATATTTTTGGGAAGGATGGAGGTAAGAGGCTTGCCGAACAAATGGGCCTGCCTCTGCTTGGTCAGGTGCCGCTGGTACAGGGAATACGCGAAGGCGGCGATACGGGCAGACCTGTGGCGACCGACGAAAGTTCACCGACGGGACAAGCATTTATCCAATTGGCTGCCAATACGATCAAACAGGTGGAGCAACGAAATGCACAGTTTGATCCTACTAAAAAGGTGAAGGTAAGCCGCAGGTAGCGGATTATTTTCTGTTAAAAATTTAAAGGATGCCCGGATATGAGGAAAATCAGTATTCTCTGGACAGATGATGAAATTGACATTCTGCGGCCGCATATCATGTTCCTGGAACAGAAAGGATATGATGTGATGACCGCCACAAACGGCACAGATGCCATCGATCTGGTCCAGGAAAACTATTTTGATATGATTTTCCTGGATGAAAACATGCCCGGGTTAACAGGAATCCAGACCCTGGGAGCGATCAAGTCGATTGCACCGAACGTGCCGGTAGTGATGATCACGAAGAGCGAGGAAGAAGATATTATGGATCAGGCTATTGGATCTAAAATTGCCGATTACCTGATCAAACCTGTCAATCCTAACCAGATCCTGTTGTCGGTCAAGAAAAATGTAGACCAGCTTGAACTGGTTACCCGGAAAACAACTTCCGATTATCAAAGCGAATTCGCAAAAATCGGGATGAGGTTGAATGAGCGGCTCGACTTTGACGACTGGAAAGAGATTTACCGTAAGCTGATCTTTTGGGAGCTGGAACTGAGCGAATCTCAGGATCCTGCCATGGACGAAGTCCTTAGGATGCAAAAAGAGGAAGCCAATAACAATTTCGGAAGGTATATCAGGAATAATTATCTCAGTTGGTTTCAGAAAGGGTCTACGCGGCCCCTTCTTTCACCCGATCTTTTCAGGAGTAAGATCTTTCCCCTGCTCAATAAAGAATCGAAAGTCGTTGTCTTCCTTATTGACAACCTGCGCTACGATCAATTCAGGATGCTGAGCAAAGTGATCAGTCAGTATTATTTAATTGAAGAAGAAGATTTATATTACAGTATCCTCCCCACGGCAACCATGTACGCGAGAAATGCCATTTTCGCAGGCTTAATGCCGGCCGACATTGCCCGCATTCACCCGGACCTGTGGGAAGAAGATGACAATACGGGAAATAAGAATATTCATGAGAAAATACTCCTGCAGGCCCAAATGAAACGCCTGGGGCGGAAAGAAAAGTTTTATTACGGGAAAGCGGTGAACGCGAGGTCGGAAAGGAAGTTGATGCAAAGTATGGAAAGCATTCTGAAACATGACTTGTCTGTGCTGGTATTCAATTTTGTGGACATGATGTCGCATGCCCGGACCGAAATGGAAATGATCCGTGAGCTGGCAGGCGACGAAAAAGCATATCGGTCGCTGACACTGAGCTGGTTTAACCATTCCCTGGTGCTTGAGTTATTAAAGAGCCTGGCCGAAAATAAAATTAAGGTGGTGCTGACTACCGACCACGGGACGATCAGGGTCAATAATCCGGTCAAGGTAGTGGGCGACCGCGAAACAAATACCAATCTTCGCTATAAATTGGGACGTAACCTGAATTATAACTCCAAACAGGTATTTGAACTATCACAACCTGACGATGCGCACCTGCCGGGGAGGAACGTCAGTTCAAAATTTATTTTTGCGCTGAACAACGATTTCTTTGTGTACCCGAATAATTATAGTTATTATGCCCAGTATTACCGGGACACCTTTCAGCATGGAGGGATTTCGCTCGAGGAAATGATCGTTCCGGTGATCACCCTGTCGCCGAAATGACGCG
>CAZOYZ010000236.1:0-8210 GCA_964584045.1 uncultured Prolixibacteraceae bacterium
CGCGCCTCATGATTATTGATATTTCCAAAATCATATTCTGAGATATTCATATTTACGACATACAACTCGTTTTGTGCGAACCGGCAGTATGCTTCGGAGATGCTGGCTTTGCTGCTCCTCACCGATTTGATTTCGGTACCGGCCAGTTGGATGCCTGCGATGAATTTATCGAGGATCTCGTAGTCAAAATAGGCCCGTTTGTTTTTAATGTTGATATTTTGTGATCTATGCGCCATAAGGGAAAAGTGCCTGAAATAGTCTCCAACATACAATATTTACCAATCCGAAAATAAGGATAATCAAAAGGATTGCCAGGATCACGTAGCGTGACTGATTCTCGACCGGAATTTCAAGCATGATCAACGCACCAATGGCAAAGAGGTAAAAGCCGTACAAGCCCGCGATGCTGACGATATATAACGCGTGAAACAAACCGGTGACAAACGAGGCCAGCAAAAAGGGTACAAGGGTATAGGCAAGAACGAGCCTGACTGTTTTCCTGTCGGGAGTACCGCCGAAATTTTTCAGCAGAACAGCCAGAACCGGTACCGCGATGATAAACTGCAAAGAATAGCTGACAATTTCCCTGATCCCTTTAAAAAAGGCGTATGACCATAAAATTTCCGGACTGGTAATGATCTCCCCGAGGAAAACAGCAAGGCCAACGAGTAAAACTAATGGCAAAAATACATGTGAGATCACGTTTACCGGGATATGCCGCGATTTTCTTTCGTTCCAGAATTTTTTAGGTCCAAGAATGAGACTTTTGATTTCCAGAAAAAGAGAAATGCAGCGTTGTTTAAAATCCATAGCTACTGGTTTTACGTTGCAAAAATACATTATTTTGCATATTCTGTCAAAGAATGTCCATGGAACACGGAAAATATCAACTGCTCACGATTTTGGGCCCTACAGCTTCGGGGAAAACTGCTGTAGCAGCCCATGCAGCCTCTCGTTTTAATGGCGAGGTATTGTCGGCCGATTCCCGGCAGGTATACCGGCATATGGATCTGGGTACCGGCAAAGATTATGCGGACTATGACATAAACGGGCAAAAAATTCCTTACCATCTGATTGATCTGGTCGATGCCGGCGGGCAGTATAACGTATTTGAATACCAGCGTGATTTTTTGAAAGCCTTTGCTGATGTGACTTCGCGGGGTAAACTCCCTGTTTTGTGTGGTGGCAGCGGCTTATACCTGGAAGCGGTATTGAAGAATTATAAACTGATCCAGGTACCCCCTAATGAAGAATTGCGTCGGTCCCTGCGATCAGCAAGCCTTGGAGAATTAACAGAGGTTCTGAAGAGTTATAAGCCAAAATTGCACAACACGACGGATATTGACAGTCCCAAGCGGGCCGTCCGTGCAATCGAAATCGAAGATTATCTCAGGGAACATCCGGGTTTGGAAACCGCCATTCCGAAAATAGACAGTCTGGTGGTAGGGGTGAAGTTTGACCGGCTTACCCGACGGAAACGGATCAGCGAGCGGTTAAAACAAAGGATAGGGCAGGGTATGCTGGATGAAGTCAGGGCTTTGCTTGGAAGGGGACTGACTCCTGATCAGCTTACTTATTACGGACTGGAATACAAATACCTGACACTGCATTTGACGGGTAAACTGAGTTATCCGGAAATGTTCTCTCAACTCGAAACCGCTATTCACCAATTTGCAAAACGACAGATGACGTGGTTCCGGCGAATGGAACGCCAGGGAACGGTGATTCACTGGCTTGATGGCTACATGCCTTTGGAAGAGAAGCTTAAGCGGATCGGAAACTGGCTATTCGAGCATCCTGTTGCGTTTAAGTAATTTCACGGTCACATAAATCACCGTGATCACTGCGGTGCTTATCCAAAAAGCTGCCGGTGAAACGGAATGATCACAAAGAAGGAGAAGAAGGATCCCCTCACAATAAAGAAACAAGGAATTATGTTCTTTGTTAATCACCTTTTTAAAGTTAAAACGATGGCCCGTGAAAACAGTTTTTAAACCACTTAATCGCGGAAAAAGAGCATTTGTCTGACGCTTGTAATCGATGAACTGGTTTCCGAATTTGTTGAACAAAAACGCTTCTTCAGCCCTAATGATCGCGATATAAATGAAAGCAAATAAAGGAAAGATAACCACGATGAATAACAGTGAGTTCGCGAATAATCCAAAACCCAGTAAAAGCAGTAAGTTACCGAGGTACATCGGGTTGCGGCAAACCTTGTAAATTCCTTCGGTCACCAGCGTTTCAGCATGAATTTGGCGTTTGGAACCGCCACGGATAATATAGACCAGTCCGATGGTGATACTTCGGGTCAGCAGACCGCTTACGAGAACGATCCCTCCGATGATCCGGGCTAACTCTGTCCGGGGAAACAGCGCCGGTGAAGGGATGAACAACGCGGCATACATGGCTGCGAAAAAGTAGTTCCGGTAATGGAAAAACAAATTTCCTAATTTGACAAGCATATTTTTCAGATTATGATGAGCGGACAGGTACTATTTAAGTGCGACTACACCGGCGAAATTATACCACTTGAAAAATGTTTCGCAGGAACGAAATCCGGCATCTGTCAACAGTTGAATGTCTTCGCTAAGTTTATAGGGAATAAGTACGTTTTCCAATGCCTCGCGTTTTTGTACAATTTCCGTTTCATCATAATCGTTACGGCGCTTCAGGTCGTAATAGAATTTGATGAATTGCCGGTTGAATTCACTGTGTTCCGCCAATACTTTTTCAATAATGATCAGGCATCCTTCCGGATTGATCTGTTGATAAACGGAATTAATCAGACGCTGTCGGTTTATGGGGCGGACAAACTGCAGGGTAAGGCAGAGTATGACAACCGATGCATTCTCGAGGGTTACAGGCTTATTCAGGTCGGCCACCTGCAATTGAAAAGGCCTGGTCACACCGCTTGATTCAAGATTTCTCCTGCATTTATCGAGCATTTCGGGAGAATTGTCAATGCCGACAAATTGGATGGATGGGTCGAGTATCGGATTAAGCGAGCGGAATGTCGTTCCGGTGGAGCAGCCAAGGTCGTACAGCGATGTGTCTTTCCGCGCATAGTCATTCGCGATTTCCGACATCATACGATGCATTTCGAGGTAAAAGGGCACAGACCGGACTACCATATCATCAAATACATTCGCAACAGCATTGTCAAATTTGAAATCGGTCGATTTCGAGAATTTAACCTTAAATATTTTATCAGATTCCATAAATTACCAACTAATATAATACCCCATGCGGAACTGCATCGCTGCAAATCAGCCTGCGAAAATAATAATTATTTCATGGATTTTTAATATTTTTTTAATATTTTACTGAAGCCGCCGCATTGCTGATTATCAAAATTTTAAATCTCTCGTCTGCTTCCGCAACCTCCAGGTGATCTTCATGGTACTTAGATTTGCCCGGTCGCTTTCCCTGATAATCGTGGAGTGATAGCTATTCGGTTCGGTTTGTTCTGTAAAAACGGCCAGCCGGTCGCCTGCAAATCCTTCCTTCAGGTAATTCACCTCAATGGATGCGGTCTCATGGGTATTCAGAAAATCAGTGTCAAAATGGTCGAGCACACGTTCCAGGGCTTTGGCACTGTTAAAGTGTTTATTAATATCGAGGTCGCTGAAGCGTACGGGGTAAAATTCCAGGGATCCGGCACTTTTTCCCGGGCGTATACGCTCCGGTTGGCGGCATGCTCTTTCCTTTTCGTTTCGCGGGAAGGTGTCAATGTGGTCCCTGAGCAGAACGATTTTTTTGGTGGTGATGTCCAGGATGAGCCAGGCGGTATTGGCACGCAACAGCACATTCCCGTTTTGATCCTCCATAAGAAATTCGCGGTAAGCATAAATTCCGTCACTTCCGGCAGACCATGTGGTAAGGGTAATGAGATCCTGCCATGACGGATATTTTTCAACGATGATGTACATCCGTGAGAGTACCCAGAACATGTTGTTACTTTGCAATTGGTCATAACCCCAGTCCATGACCTGCGCGTGGGCCCACGCCGCTTCGTCCATATAACGGAATAATGAACATATGGATGCTTTTCCGTGCTGATCGCTGTGATAAGAGAGAACATTGATTTTTTGAAGATATTTTTCCATTTTTTGCTTCAATTATCTTTAAACCTTTCCACAAAAGTATTGTTCAGCTTTGAAAATAAATAAGCTTTAACGACTTTTGCGAAAAATTTCCCCGATGGCTAAGATTATTATTAAAACGGATGATCAGATTGAAGGGATCAGGCAAAGCAGCAGGCTCGCCGGCAACGCCCTGGTGATGATCGAAGAATATATCAAAGAAGGAGTGACGACGGAATACCTGGACCGTATTATCAATGAATTTATTCGCGACAATGGAGCGATATCTGCAACACTTGGTTATAACGGCTATCCGAAAACCTCCTGCATCTCGCTGAATGATGTGGTTTGTCACGGTATTCCCGGGCCTGATACCATCTTGAAGGAAGGAGACATTTTGAATATCGATATTACCACGATATGGAGAGGTTACTATGGGGACACCAGCAAAATGTTCGGGGTCGGGAGCATTTCCGTCAGAGCGGAAAAGCTGGTACTTGCAGCAAAACACTGTCTGGATCTGGGGATTCAGCAGGTCAGGCCAGGTAATTATTTCGGGAATATCGGGTTTGTTATTGGCCGTTACGCTAAATCGCAGCAGTTTAGTGTGGTTTTTGAGTACTGCGGGCACGGTGTTGGAATTCATTTTCACGAAGAGCCGCAGGTCGATCATATCGCGAGAAGGAATTCGGGTGCAGTCATGCAGCCGGGAATGATATTTACCATCGAACCCATGATCAATGAAGGGAAGCCAACAACCCGCGTCGATAAATACGATGGTTGGACGGCCCGTACCAGCGACGGAAAACTCTCAGCCCAGTTTGAGCATACGGTTCTGGTCACGCAGGATGGTTGTGAAGTACTCTCGGATGTTAGAGGAGAGTATAACTGAAATATATGAAAGCTACTCTTAAGAAGCTCATTTTAAGTGCCGATAATGCTATTTATCAGGGAATTGAAGAAAAGAAAAAAAGCATTTTGCTGAATTTGTTTTTTTACTTCTATTTTCTGATCGTCACAGGCTTTATTGTTTTCAATGCTTTTACCAACAATATCTTTACGCTCATCGCCGATACTTCCGGCTTAATCGCAGGTGTGTTCCTGTATTATCTTTTCATGACCAGACAAATGGTGACCCAGGCGGCCTGGCTTTTTGTGATAATGATCGCGTCTTATATGTTGTTCCTGATCATAAGCGGAGGAATGAGCAGCGAAGAGCTGGTTTTTGCATTGTTAATCCCGGTACCGGCGATCCTGCTTTTAGGAAGAAGGAGCGGACTGATTGTTCTGGGTGTTTTTCTGCTTCTGAATGCCGTTGGCTTTCTTCTTTTTAAGCACGCCTCCTGGTTTCCTGATTATGACCTGAGGCTGGTTTGCCGGATCGTGATTGTTTTTGTACTGATCTCCCTGATGGCATACGCCAACGAGTTTGTGTTCGGAGTCCTTCACCAGGGACTGGAAAAACTTTCAAAGTCGCTGAAGATCAGTCAGCAACGTTATAAAAACCTTGCCGGGAACAAAGAAAAATTTGTGTCATTGATCTCACACAGCCTGGGTGATCATATCAGCAAATTTGCGTCGGTTGCTTCACTGCTGCATGATGAATATCAGAGCATGAGTGAACAGAAAAGGAAAGAAGTGATCAGAAATCTGGTCAGTATTTCACAGCAAAACCGTAAACTTTTGGATGACCTGCAAAAGTGGGCGACTGTACAGAGCGATACCATTCCCTTTAACCCCAAGGCCGTGAAACTGGAAAAAATTTACCGGGAAGTGATTGAACTCTTTAATCCTCTGATCGAAGAGAAGAAATTATCTTTCTTCTTAAAGATGAAAAGCAACTCGGAGGTTTTTGCAGACGAGAATATGGTTGGAGCCATCGTACGGGGCCTGGTGTCAAATGCGATCAAATTTTCGTTTCAGGAAGGAGAAGTAAAAATATCGGCCAGAGAAGTTCAGGACAAGATGATCGTTACCGTCACCGATAAGGGCGCCGGCATGTCTGAGGAAGATCTGATGCGTATCAACGCCTCTCTGTCTTTTTCCACTGAGGGAACAATGATGGAAACAGGTACCGGTATCGGATTGATCCTGGTCAGGGAATTCCTCCAGAAGCACCGGGGGGATTTTCACGTGGAAAGCAGGAAAGGAGAAGGAACGGAAGTGACCTTCACATTACCTTTGGCAGAATGATCCCTGATTTTAAATGTCCCGCATCCGGTAATCCGGCTATCCGGCATTTGTTTATCTTTGCAAACAAAAAACGATGTCATTAATCATTGAAGAGAAAGATTTGCAGAAGTTCATTATGGTAGGCGACCGCGTGTTGATCAAGCCTAAAAGTCCGATGAGCCAGACTCAATCCGGATTGTACCTGCCATCAACCGTCCAGGAAAACGAAAAGGTTCAAAGTGGTTATGTGGTTAAAGCCGGACCAGGTTACCCCATCCCTGCCATGACTGATGAAGATGAACCCTGGAAGGAGAACAAGGAAGAGGTTAAATATATTCCGTTACAGGCAAAAACCGGGGATCTGGCTGTCTTTCTGCATAAAAGCGGTGTGGAAATTGAATTTAATAAAGAGAAGTATATGATCATTCCTCATTCAGCCATCATGATGATTATTCGTGATGAAGACCTGTTCGTCTGATAACGGATTGAAATTTAAATGGTGTTTTTATTGCTAAAAAATTACGATTTGTGAAATTTTTGTATCATTTATTTTCAATTTAAAACAAAAAACAGCCTTCGTGACTTTTTTTTAATAACTTGTGACCGGTTTTTAGAGGGTAGACAGGAGTAAACTTTATAATGAATGATGATGAATCCACAAGCTGAAGAATTGAACAGGATTATTCGCGGGAAGAACCCGACTGTATTTGAGTTGCTTTCGGAGAGAGGGAAGAGTATTTTTTTCCCCAGAAAGGGAATTCTCGGACAGACAGCCGATGCAAAGGGTACCAGGATCAATGCGACGATCGGAGCTGCTGTTGAGGACAATGGTTCTCCGATGCGTCTCGAAAGTATCGCTTCCAACATCCGGTTGGATCCTTCCTGGGTTTTTCCCTATGCTCCCAGTTTTGGCCGTCCCGACATTCGGGCACGGTGGAAAAGCATGATCTATGAAAAAAATCCCCGGTTGGGAAATCAGGAGATCAGCCTGCCTGTGGTGACCAACGCACTGACTCATGGGGTTAGCATGGCGGGATATTTATTTGCCGATCCGGGTGATCAGATCATCGTATCTGATTTATACTGGGGAAATTACAATCTGATCCTGACGAACGCCTATGGTGCAGAACTTAGAAAGTTCACCTTTTTTGAGGGGGAACGGATGAATCTGGCTGCTTTTAAAGCCAGTCTGGAGGAAGGTGGCATCGGCAAGAAAATCATGATCCTTAATTTCCCGAATAATCCAACCGGTTATTCTCCAACGGTGGAAGAGGCAAAAGCAATAGCAGGTGTTATTAAGGAGTCGGCCGAAAAGGGAAATAAGATCGTGGTTTTTGCGGATGATGCTTATTTCGGTCTGGTTTACGAGGAAGGGATTGAAACTGAAAGTATTTTCACGTATCTTGCCGGGATCCACGAAAATGTGCTGGTCGTCAAAATTGATGGTCCTACCAAGGAGGATTATGTATGGGGGTTTCGTGTCGGATTTATCACTTACGGAATTAAGGGTGGTGATGCGGAGATGTATGCCGCGCTCGAAGCAAAAACAGCGGGAGCTGTACGTGGAAATATCTCCAACGCTGCCAATATTTCCCAGTCATTACTGTTGAAGGCCTTTGAAGATCCGGATTATCAGGCCCAGAAAAAGGCTAAATTCCTGATCATGAAGGAACGTTACCTTGCGGTCAAGGAGGCGTTAAAAAATGAGAAATATAAAAGGGTATTTAATGCCTTGCCATATAATTCGGGTTATTTTATGTGTGTACAACTTGCGGAAGGACTGGACGGGGAGCAACTTCGCAAACTGCTGATTGAGAAATACAGCATCGGGATCATTAACCTCAACAACGTGATCAGGATTGCCTTTTCAGCAGTTGCTGCCAGTGACGTTCCTGAGCTATTCGAGGGTATCTATAAAGCATGCAAAGAGTTGACCCAATCATGATGGCGGAAGTC
>CAZOYZ010000237.1:0-4666 GCA_964584045.1 uncultured Prolixibacteraceae bacterium
GCGCTGCAGAACCGCAATATTCGGGTCAGCGCGATTTGTGCGGGATTTGAAGGATGGCTGATCGCTGAGGATGAAGCCATCCGGAAGCAGTGCATGGATTCGATGAAGGCGATCCTGGAGGCGGCAGGTGCATTAGGTTCGACAGGGCTCATTTTTGTGCCGGCATTCAACAAACAGGCTTCCCTCCCGGATAAGGAAGCCCGGGCACTGCTCATTGACGAGATGAAGGAACTTGCCGAATTTGCTGTTCAGCATCACACACGGATCCTGCTCGAACCCCTGAATCGTCAGGAGTGCTATTTCTGCCGTCAGGTAGCCGACGGAGCGGCTATTGTCCGTGACGTGGCAAGCCCGGGCGCCGCCGTGATGGGCGATTTCTGGCATATGACCTGGGAAGAGACCAGCGATCGCGGGGCCTTCATTTCCGGAGGAGATTACCTGCACCATGTGCATATCGCCAGCCGCAAACGCCGGAAGATGCCGGGAGAAGACGGGGAAGCCGACGTGTATATGGATGGTTTCCGTGGACTGAAGGAAATCGGATATCAGGATTACATCAGTTTTGAATGCGGCTCGGTGGGCGATAAAAAGGAAACCCTGCCTGCTGCGGTCAGGCTGATCCGCGAACAGTGGAAAAAAGCGTAATGCTTTCGTTCGTCGTCGGTATGATAAAAAAAATCTGCCCTTCCCGTCATGAAGTCAGCCTTTCAGACTAACAGGGATCGTTTTGTCCAAAGGTAAGGGCGGGAAGGGAATCGTAAAAATTTGTTAATGTCGGGAAATTAAGCAACCGATTGCCTTTAATTCCACAAAAATATTGGCTAAACTTGTATGCAGGAAAGGAATAACCCCTGCCTGGCGGTTAATAACTTAAATCAACCTGACATTTAAATGAATAAGCCGGCTTACTATTTTAGCGCAGTTTGTCTGTGCTTCTTGTTGTTTACACTTGCCTGTCACCGCACGGGACCCCGTACCAATAACCGCGAAGAAACACTGGTAGCAGAAGGCTTTGTTGTGAGTCCGGGGCATTTTGAGAATCGTCTTACCGTGACTGCCAACCTGCTGCCCTTCGAATCGGTAGAGATCAAAACGCCGGTTACCGGCACCGTGCTTGCTATTCATTTTGACGAAGGACAGTACGTGAAACAGGGCCAGTCTCTTGTGCAAATTGACGACCGGGTCTGGAAGGCCCAGATTAAAGCGCTGAGAGCACAGCTTGTGGCTGCAAATCAAGAACTTAAGCGGAAAGAAGCGTTGCTGAAAGCGGAAGGCGCCAGCCTGGAGGAAGTGGAAACGATCCGGTCTACGGTGCAGCAACTGGAAGCCCGGATCGAAGAACTGTCGGTATATGTCTCGTTGGCCGGCATCCCGGCTCCGTTCAGCGGAAAGGTCGGCATGCGTGATTTCAGTGTCGGAGCTTTTCTTTCCCAGGGCCAGCCTGTTACGCAGATCGCTCAGTCCGGCAAGCTGAAGGTCGACTTTAACCTTCCGGCACATTATGTGAGCCAATTATCTGTCGGAAAAGAAGTAACGATCATCGCTAACGGCGATTCAGCGACTGCCCCCGTTTATGCCGTCAACCCCGTGGCGGATGAAAGTGCGAGAACAATCCGGGTGAGGGCCTCACTCAATAATCAAAGGAATTGGTTACCCGGTGATTTTGCCGAAGTTTCACTGATCCTTGATATTCACGATTCAGCCTTTGTTATTCCTACCCAAATCATCGTACCGGAATTGGGAGCGGAAACCGTATTTCTTTGCAAAAAAGGGAAGGTGGTCAAGCAGACCATTAAAACCAGTGTACGCAACAGCCAGGTCGCACTGGTCACCGCCGGTCTGGCAACCGGAGATACGTTGCTGACCACCGGATTAATGCAGGTCAGAGAAGGAATTCCGGTAAAGATAGGCGAAACCACAAGCTCGACAAAGCTATGACTTTATCAGATCTGAGTATAAAACGTCCGGTAATGGCGACGGTATTTGCCATTACGATTGTTTTGTTCGGGGTGGTCGGTTTTTTCACATTGGGAGTGCGGGAATATCCAAGTGTTGATCCGCCGGTTGTGACCGTTTCGACCACTTATCCCGGGGCCAATGCCGAAATCATTGAATCGCAGATCACTGAACCATTGGAGGAGTCGATCAACAGCATCGACGGGATCCTGACTCTCAGCTCAGTCAGCTCGGACGGGCGGAGTTCGATCACAATTGAATTTGACACCAGCCGCGATCTGGACAACGCGGCCAATGATGTCCGCGATAAAGTTGCAGGGGCGGTTTCGAAGTTGCCTCCCGATGCGGAGCCTCCGGTGGTTTCAAAGGCCGACGCCGACGCCCAGACCATTCTGACGGTCACGGTACAGAGCAACAAGCGCAGTCTTCTGGAACTGACCGAGATCGGGATTAATATTTTTAAGGAACGCCTGCAGACGATCAGCGGCGTAAGCAGCATCCGGATCTGGGGAGAGCGTAAATATGCCATGCGGATTGAACTTGATCCCAATAAGTTGACAGCCTATGGATTAACACCTCTTGATGTCGGCGATGCGCTTGACCGGCAAAACGTGGAATTACCGGCAGGGCGTGTCGAAAGTGAAAGTACGGAATACACCATTCGGGCTCTGGGGCGGTTAAATACCCCGGAGGAGGTCAGCCGGATGATCATCGCAAAAAAAGGCGATGTCCTCGTGCGGCTCTCCGACATCGGATCGGTTCGCCTGGGCGCCGAGAACGAGCGCACGATTATGCGCGGGAACGGGATGGTTCCCATGATCGGCGTCGCCCTTCAGCCACAGCCGGGCGCCAACCATATTGAAATCGTCGATGAAGCTTTCCGTCGCGTCGATCAGATCAAAAAGGAGCTTCCCGACGACGTTCGTCTGGATATTGCCCTGGATACCACGTTAAGTATACGTAAGGCAGTCAGTGAGGTGCAGGAGACCATCCTGATCGCTTTTGGTCTGGTTTTACTGGTCGTTTTCTTCTTCCTGCGGAGCTGGCGGATCACCATGGTGCCCGTCGTCGTAATCCCGATCTCGCTGGTCGGGACATTCTTCATCCTTTACGTCGCCGGGTATTCCGTCAACGTGCTCACCTTGCTGGGATTAGTGTTGGCTACGGGTCTGGTCGTAGACGATGCCATCGTGGTCATGGAAAATATTTATTCCAAAGTCGAAAAAGGGATGAACCCGGTACAGGCCGCTTTTAAAGGGAGCAGGGAGGTCTTCTTCGCCGTCATTTCAACATCGGTGAGCCTGATCTGCGTGTTTCTGCCCATTTTCTTTTTGCAGGGACTGACAGGCCGCTTATTCAGGGAATTTGCTATGGTCGTGGCAGGGTCTATCCTTCTTTCAACCTTTGTATCCCTGTCGCTGACCCCTATGATGAGTTCCCGCGTCCTCAAGCAAGGGGGAAACCAGGGCCGGATCATGAATCTCTTTAAGAAAATCGTTGATTCCATGATCCGGGGTTATTCCCGTTCCTTAAACGCATTTATGCGGCATCGCTGGCTTGCTTTTCCCGTCATTGCCGTGATCGCCGGATTGATCGTTTTATTTGCATCCTCGCTTCCCCAGGAACTGGCACCGCTGGAAGATAAAAGCCGGATCAGGCTTAGTTCCACGGCACCGGAAGGTACTTCTTACGATGCCATGGATGCTTACCAGCGTGAACTCATGTTGCTGATGGATACCTTGAAAGAAAAGCAGTTCCTGATGGGGATCACTGCCTTTGGAGGAGGATCTTCAGCCGGCGCAAATTCAGCAACTATCCGTATTACCCTGGCGCCGCCAGGAGAACGTCAGCGCAGTCAGACGGAGATCGCCAGGCAACTCAGTCAGCTGGTAAAAAAATACAACTTCGCGCAAACGCTGGTGATTCAGGAGCCAACCATCAGTGCCGCCCGTGGAGGACGGAATAATCTGCCTGTCCAGTTTGTGATCCAGGCGCCCGATCTCGACCGGCTAAAGAAGGTCATTCCTCAATTTATGGAAAAGGCCCAGACAGACCCTGTTTTCGATGCCGTTACGATCGATCTCAAATTCAACAAACCGGAATATGCGATTGAAATTCTTCGGGACAAAGCATTGGATATGGGAGTATCGGTCAGCGATATTGCCCGGACGATCCAATCCTATCTGGCTGAACAGCGGATCGGTTATTTTATCAGGGACGGAAAACAGTATTACGTGATCGCTGCGGCCAATAGGCCCGACCGGAATGAGCCGCCCGATCTGCCCCGGTTAACGGTCAGGAACAACAAAGGTCAGATGGTCACGCTCGATAACCTGGTGAGAATGGAACTCGGCAGCAGGCCTCCGCAGTTGTTGCGGTTTAACCGGTACGTGTCAGCCACCGTCTCGGCAGCCCCGGCCGAAGGCAAAACAATCGGCGACGGCATCGACGCCATGAACCGTATTGCCGACGAAGTGCTTGACGAGACATTCAGCACAGCCCTTACCGGCAGCGCTTCCGACTTTGCCAAGAGTTCAGGGAACATTATGCTCATTTTCGTTCTGGCTCTTGTGCTGGTTTACCTGACCCTGGCCGCCCAGTTTGAGAGTTTCCGCGATCCGTTTACGATCATGTTTACGGTTCCGCTGGCTTTGTGCGGTGCACTGATGACCCTTCACCTGTTTGGGCAAACCCTGAACATCTTCAGCGA
>CAZOYZ010000237.1:4766-6099 GCA_964584045.1 uncultured Prolixibacteraceae bacterium
TCCAAATCAAACAGGACCTATGCAGAAGAAGTTGAATAGTATCATCATCCTGTCCGTGTTGCTATTGGCCTTTGCCCGGGACATCCAGGCTCAGGAGAAGGTGGATCTCCGCTCTCTGATCGACCGCGTGCTTACGGAAAATTACCAGGTCAAAATCGTGCGCAATGAAGCGCTGCAGGCTGCAAATGCCAATACCCTGGGAAACGCCGGTTTTCTTCCCGTTGTCGACCTGCAGGGAACCACTTCCAGGGCCGTGAACAACACCCGCCAGGAGCTGTTTAACGGATCAATACGGGAAGGAGAAGATGCAAAAACCAGGGCATACAGCGGCTTTGTCGAAGCAAACTGGACGATCTTCGACGGGTTCCGCATGTTTGCCATGCGCGACAAGCTCTCGTTGCTGGAACAGGTCGGGATCCTTGAAGCCCGCTATTTCATTGAACAAACTATTGCCGACGTTTCGGTGGCCTATTACCAGTTGATCAGGGAAAATAATTTGTTGCACAACCTGGAAAAGACATTCGACGTTTCACGGTTCCGGTATCGCCTGGAAGCAAAAAAAAGACAGGTAGGCAGCGGCACTACGTTGCAATACAACCTGGCGCTGATGGATTACCATACCGACAGCCTTGCCATGATAGAACAGGAGCAGGTGATAAAGAGCCTTCAGATCCAGTTAAACAGGCTTACCCGGCGCGATCCGGATGCGGTTCTTATTCCGGCAGATCAGGAATTGTCCTCAAAAGGGATCGCTGATAAGGAAACGCTGACGGATAAAGCAGTTCAGGCCAATAAGGATATTAAGCTGGCCATGATACAGGAGCTGATCGCCGAGAAAAATGTCCGGATCCAGCAAGCTTCACGCTATCCGCAGGTGGATGTCTACGGCCGCTATGCCTATTCCAGGCAGAAGAACGACATTGGGGTCACTGAGCTCAACCGGACCTATGGACGCACCTATGGGATCACCGTCAGGCTGAATCTGTTCGACGGCGGGAAATTGAATAAAGCGATCGACAATGAAAAACTGGCCGGCGAAAACAGTGTGCTGACCAGGCAAAACACGATCGAAGTGATTATTTCTGAAGTACTGGACCGGTATTATGAATATCAGTCCCTCCTGAAACAACGAACAATCGCCACCGAAAACATCCGTCTGGCCGAACGCTCACAGGAGATTGCCCGCACACAGTTCGAGCAGGGAGCCATTGACGGGTATGACTTCAGACAGACACAGCTTTCAGTAATCGCCGCCCGCAATCAGCTTACGGAGATCAACTTTTCGATCAGCTCCCTGGAAGTCGGGATCGACCAGCTTACCGGAAACCTCGAA
>CAZOYZ010000237.1:6199-8191 GCA_964584045.1 uncultured Prolixibacteraceae bacterium
GGTGCGCGTCGAGCCCGTGGGCTAACCGTGGTGATCGATGTTTTCAGGGCTTTTTCGGTGAGCTGTTATGCTTTTGGAAAAGGTGTAAAGACGATTTATCCGGTTGGAGACATTGGAGAGGCTTACCGGCTAAAGGGGGCGCATTCCGATTACATCCTGGTGGGTGAGAGAAATGAAATGAAACCCCCGGGATTTGATTTTGGAAATTCCCCGTCACAGCTTTTGCACGGCGATCTGGAAGGCAAAACGATGGTTCATACGACCAGTTCGGGGACCATGGGAATAGCCAATGCGTTGTTTGCTGACGAAATTATTACCGGCAGCTTTGTGAATGCAGGAGCCATTATCCGGTACATCGAACGGCAGCGGCCTGCGATCCTTTCCCTGGTTTGCATGGGTTATGCGGGTACCTATCCGACTGATGAGGACACTTTCCTGGCCGAATACATCAAAGCCGGGCTGGAAGGGGAGCCGTTCGATTTTGAGGCGATCAAAGAGCAAATACGTACCGGCTCCGGAGCCCGTTTTTTTGCGCCCGAAAAACAGGAATGGGCACCGGTTGCCGATTTTGATCTTTGCCTGGATCTTGACCGGTTCGATTTTGTATTGAAAGTTGAAAAGGACAGCAGAAGGAATTATCTGAGGAAGATAGAACTTTGATGCCAGTACCGGAGTTTTTATCTGGTCAGATCTCTGACAATCTGAAAATCCAGCAATCTGAAAATCTAACATATCATGTACAATTTTGATGAAGAGATAAACAGGGAGGGAACGAACTGTATCAAGTATGATTTCCGTAAGGATGTATTCGGGAGGGGGGATGTACTTCCCCTCTGGGTGGCCGATATGGACTTCAGGACACCGGATTTCATTATAAAAGCGTTGCGTGAACGGCTGGATCACGAAATACTGGGTTACAGCTACCGGCCGGGATCGTACCACGATGCGATCATCGGTTGGATGCAACAGCGTCACGGGTGGTCTGTTCAGAGAGAATGGATCTCGTTTAGTCCGGGCGTGGTGGCAGGATTGACGCTGGCCATCGAGTCATTTTCGGATCCCGGTGATGAAGTGATTCTGCAGCCGCCGGTTTATTCTCCTTTTTTCGATTCGGTCAGGCTCACCAAACGAAAGCTGGTTGAGAATCCGCTGAAGCTGGTGAACGGCCGTTACGAGTTTGACCCGGACGACCTGAAGCGGAAGATTACCCGTAAAACAAAGCTCCTGCTGCTGTGTAACCCGCAGAACCCGGGCGGAATGGTAAGGACCGCCGAAGAATTGACGGCTTTGGCCAACTTTTGTCTGGAGCATGACATCCTGATTATCTCGGATGAGATCCATTCGGACATGATCTTCAGAGGATACCGGCATATTCCGTTGCCGACGATTTCGGAAGATGTTGCCCGCAACTGCGTAGTTTGCATGGCTCCGAGCAAAACGTTCAATATTGCCGGACTGAGCACATCATTTCTGGTTATTCCCGATAAGCGTCTTTTTACCGGTTACGAACGGACCCTTAGGATCCCCCATCTGCATATGGGGAACTTATTTGGTACGGTTGCACTGGAGGCCGCTTACCGGCATGGGGCTGAATGGCTGGAGCAACTGATGGATTACCTGCTTGGAAATTATCTTTTCCTGGAAACCTGGCTAAAGGAGAACCTTCCCGGCGTGGTGCCGATGAGGCCTGAAGGCACTTATCTGGTGTGGCTGGATTTTTCGTCCTGCGGACTGTCGGACGACGAGATCAGTCAAAAGCTGATCCATGCGGGGGTGGGACTGAACAGGGGCGTGCAATTCGGAGCGCAGGGCTCAGGGTATATGCGGATGAATATTGGCTGTACCCGCGCCATGTTGAAGGATGCCCTTGAAAGGATCGCCGGCGCATTTAACCTGTAAAAACATTTCCGGGGAAGCGGGAATCTTTGTCAGGGAGACTCCTGTCCGCATCAACGTGAAAGCCGGACTCACATTTCCCGTTCGGCAAGGACG
>CAZOYZ010000238.1:0-8186 GCA_964584045.1 uncultured Prolixibacteraceae bacterium
AGAAACCATCGGTATTGACGAGGTCGTTGCTGTTGGGTACGGTACGCAAAAGAAAAGTGATGTGACCGGCTCCATTGTGTCAGTAAAGGCAGACCAGATCAGGGACATCTCTGCGGTAGATGCCGCTAATGCCTTGCAAGGCAAGGCCGCGGGCATTGATATTGTCTCTGCCGGACAAAAACCAGGCGATGGTTCAACGATCCGGATACGTGGAACACGATCTTTCAGTGCATCCAATGACCCTTTATATATCATTGACGGGATTCCTTTTAATCGTTGGATTAATGACCTGAACCCCGCAGATATTGAGTCAATCGAGGTTTTGAAAGATGCGTCTGCAACGGCGATCTACGGTTCACGGGGAGCGAATGGCGTGATCCTGATCACCACGAAAAATGCAAAAGCCGGCAAGGGAGAGATATCGTACGATTTTTATTACGGCGTTCAGTCGGCACAAAAAACCTATGATATGATGAACGGGGCCCGGTATCTGGAACTGCTCCGGGAAGCAGGGCGTGCTGCCAATCTTTATCCGCAGGATGGCCCGGTGAGTCTGGAGAATGATCTTAAACTGATGAAATACCGCGACCAGTGGACGGATGAGTCTGTTGCCATGGGCTACGACGATGCAGGAGTTTACGATCCCGAAAGGGTTCGTTGGTTCGACTGGGGAAAAGCCGCTTTGCAGACGGGAAAGATCATGAGTCATCAGGTCAGCTTTACCGGAGGGAACGAGAAGGCCAGAGTGATGATATCGGCGGGATATTTTAACGAGGAAGGGATCATCAAGGGGCAGGACTACGAGCGTTTTTCATTTCGGGTGAATGCGGAATATGCCATCAACAACTGGCTGAAAGTCGGCGGATCCACCGCTTTTACACCAAGCACGAAGAATGCAGGATCCAATATCTATTTCAATGCTACCAGTATCAATCCGCTGGCCATTCCGTTCGATGAAGACGGCTATCTGATTGACCAACCGACAAAAGATACTTACGTCTGGAATATTCATTATGATTTTGACCGGAGAAACTATGTTTCGGAACAACGACGCTACCGCTTTATGGGAAGTTATTTCGTGGACCTGAACCTGGGAGGGGGATTCAAATACCGGATGAACTTTGGTCCTGATTTTGGATTCATGCGGCAGGGAACTTTTGCCGGGACAAAATCATGGAGCAAAAAAGGGTCTCTGTCGTCTTCAAGCGGATCAACGGAGCAATATATGACTTATGTCCTTGAAAACCTGTTGTATTATAATAAGACTTTCGGGAAACACCAGGTGGGCGCCACGCTGATGCAAAGTATGGAAAAGGAACGCCAGGAAAATTTGAGCGGAGACGTTTCGGACCTGCCTTATGAGCACCAGCAATTCTATAACCTGGGTTCTGCCGCGACAATCACGGGTGTGGGAAGCAAGCTGGTGGAATGGCGGATGCTCTCGTACATGGGCCGCTTTAACTATTCCTACGACGAGAAATATCTTCTCACATTGACCGGCAGGGTGGATGGCGCTTCCCGTTTAGCCAAGGGACATAAGTATACTTTTTTCCCCTCGGCTGCCCTCGCCTGGAGGATCAGCGAGGAAGACTTCCTGCAGAATGCAGCTGGCCTGGATAATTTAAAGTTGCGCCTGGGGTACGGACAAACAGGAAATTCTTCTGTGAGTCCTTACGGAACATTGGGCGGACTGGAAAGAACGACTTACGCGACGGATGATATACCTGCTTACGGCTACCGGCCTAACCTGTTGTACAATCCGAATTTGGCATGGGAAAAAACAAAACAATATAATGCCGGTATAGATTTCAGTTTTTTCAGAGGACGACTTGCCGGTACAGTCGATGGGTACCGCCAGCGGACAACCGATTTGCTTTTATCACGCCAGCTTCCCACCGCATCGGGATTTAGCAGCATCACGGAAAATGTCGGGTCCACGAGGAACACTGGTTTGGAGATCACCTTGAACACGGTGAACGTGGAGTTGAAGAATGGCTTCAAATGGACGACCGGCCTGATGTTTTATACCAATAAAGAGGAGATCGTATCGCTCTACCATGGGAAATCGGACGACATTGGGAATAAGTGGTTTATTGGCAAGCCGATCGTGACCCATTACGACTATAAGTTCGACGGGATATGGCAAAATACTCCGGAAGATCAGGAAAAAATGACCCTGGTGAACCAGAATGGCGGGACATTCAGAGCAGGTCAGATTAAGCCGGCCGACGTCGACAACAATGACAAAATTACCTCTGAAGACCGCACCATCCTGGGATCGATTGTCCCCAAATGGACGGGAAGTATGACCAATACGTTGACCTATAAAGGGTTCGATTTTACCGTATTTCTTTATGCCCGTTACGGACAAATGATACAAAGCTCTTCCGACCGGCTGACCCTGGATACCCGGACCAATAGTATCGATGTCAACTTCTGGACACCAACCAATCCGAGTAATGAGTATCCCCGGCCCGACAGAAACGAGCAAAAACCTCCGTATATCAATATCCTGACCTATGAAGAGGGTTCATTTGTAAGGTTGAAAAATATGACACTGGGGTACGTGCTGCCTTCTTCGCTGACAAGAAGAATCTTGTTACAGCGGTGCAGGTTATACATGACCGTTGAAGATCCCTTTGTTTTTACCGATTACACAGGTCTGGATCCGGAAAACGGGTCAAGCCGAAGCGGAGAAACAACGACGCCGAGTACAAAAAGAATGTTATTTGGTTTAAATATCACGTTCTAAATTGAAAAAAACACACCGATGAAAAAAACACTTCTATTGATTATAGCATATTTGGTCGTTTTATCCTCCTGTAACGACTTTCTGGATGAGGAACTGGTCTCTGGTATCTCGTACGACTACTATGATACGGAGAAGGGGCTGGAGGACCTTTTATGGGCGTGTTACGCGCCGTTGCGTTACATTTATACCACGAATGAGATCGGACTTACCCTGGGCTCGTTTGGCACGGATACCCACCGTGATGTGGGAGCGGGCAGCTACAGAGCCTTCCACCGGTACGATGCAACGATGGATGCCAACCAGAGCATGTTTCATAACGTATGGACAGAGTATTACAATGCCATCAACTGCTGCAATATCAGCATCAACCGGATTCCGGCATTCGACGGCGGTACTGATTTTCTGAAGACCGACAGTGATAAAAACATCCGGGAGTCTGAAGCCCGTTTCCTGCGCGCCTATTATTACTTTTATCTGGTGCAGACTTTTGGCCGGATTCCCTTACTGTTGGACGAGAACATTTCGGTCATGACAGACATCAAAAGAGCACCGGTTGCAGAGGTTTACAAAGCCATTATTGGAGATCTGGTGTATGCCCAGACGTACTTGCCCGGGACGCAGAGTGAATATGGCAGAGCGACACAGGGAGCAGCCCGTCACCTGTTGGCAAAAGTATATCTTACACGCGGCAGTGCCGTCAAAGACCAGCGCGGCCTGCAGGCAACTGATATGGATAGTGCAGCATACTATGCCGATCAGGTCATTCATTCAGGTGAGTACCAGTTGTTGGATAACTATGCCGGTGTTTTTGATCCTTACAATCAAAAGAACAAAGAGATCATTTTTGCCGTGCAGTTTACCACGAATAAAATAGCGAATGCGGTTCCGAATTACATGCATCGGGTGTTCTTGTGTGCCTATCAGCAGTTTCCGGGAATTCTGAGAAGCATGGAGAACGGAACATCAGCAACGAGAATACGGGCTACAGATTACCTGATGGATATTTTCGACAGGAAAAACGACTCGCGGTTTTACAAAAGCTTCCAGACGGTTTATTTCTGCAACAATCCCGGTGCCGCGCCGAAATGGACAGCCGCCAATGCACCCAGTCCTGATCTGGTTGGCAAGCCGAAATTCGGAGAAGGAGACACGGCATTGGTCTTTTCGATGGATACCAATGTCCCGGATGGCGAAATTGCAAAAAGACCTTACCATTGGTTTCCCCGGAACAAATTCTCGCAGCTTTATTTCCTTCCTGTCCGCCTGCATCTGGATCCTTTCAGAGAAAGTATCGAGTCGACATCAGGCACAAGAGACTGGTTTCTGATGCGTTTGGGTGAGACTTATCTGATCGCGGCCGAGGCACATGGACGTGCGGGAGACTATGAGAAGGCGCTGGATTACCTTAACGAACTGAGAGAAAGGGCTTCCTACAAGGAGAATGAGAAAAAGCCGCAGGAGTATTACCAGGTCGAAGGCGGTTTGTTCAGCGATTTGTACAAGAGCACGAAGAATGAAATGACCGTGACTCTGGAACAAATCAATTCGCCCGCGAAGATCCGCGATTTCATTCTGGATGAACGGGCCCGGGAACTTCATGCCGAGTGTCAAAGATGGTACGATCTGGTGCGCACCGAAACGTTATTTGACCGGGTAAAACAGCATAACCCTGAGGCGAAGAACAATGTGCGCGAATATCATAAACTTCGTCCCATACCGCAGGCGCATATCGACCGGCTGTCGAATCCGGGAGCCTTGGAAGAGGAACAGAATGAAGGTTATTATTAACTTTATCCTTCCGATCCGGAGAGATCCGGATCGGAGTATGATTGAGTGAGCAGTATCAATCGCTGCTTCCCTGATGCTTAAAACTGCAGAACGATGAAAATGAAGATAGGAAAAGACCTGGCTCTTTTGGTATGTTTTTTAATTCCCGGGTTTCTTTCCGGGCAGCATCCAGTAATCCTGCCGGCTAAAACGAATGGTGAAAAGGATCTCCGGTCAGGTTACTGGAACCGGCATCTTCCGGTCATCCCTTTTCGGCTTTCCCCACCCCCTGTTGGCTACCAGGTGACATACCTTGATTTTGACAGCGATGGTGATCCGGACGCGATCAGATCGGTCACGGTCAATGATACGCCGGTGTTGTGGATCGACGACGATGACGACATGAGGTGTGGAGACCTGGAAGGAGATACTGACAGCGATTGCCTAATGATTGACAGGAACAAAGACGGGAGATACGGAGGGTTGGGAGATTTGATCGCCGACTGGGGCGACCAGAACCGGGATCAGAAAGCCGATTTGCAGGTGATCGTGGAGTACCCGGAAACCGAGAAAGAGAAGGCATGGCCGTACGGTCATTACATGTGGGTGATCGATACCGATCATGATCAGGTATTCAACTATATTGACTGGAATACCTTTAAGCTGAAAGCCTGGGAATTCAGTGGCACCTCTGATTTTATTGAGGATTATAGCGGGCAGAGCCTCTTTTTGAAGGTCCACGCGGCAACTAACCGGATGGAGGACCTGCGTTTTAACTGGGAGAATCCCTTCCTTTTTTATGATGAAGACGATGATCACCTGTCGGAAATGGCAATCCGGCTGGTTGATTCACCACGGACCTTTCAAGACGCCGCCAAATCTGTAAATCCGGAGACCATTCGCTTCGCGGGGAAGATGGACTGGGTTTCCATCGCGGTGGACCTGGATAATGACAATGGCACGGGACACGAGTTTGATTTTGACTTTACCCTTGGGTTTCGGGGCGAAGGCTTTGACTATACCGATCAGAAGCACGACATTACCAATATCCGGGGATTGGCAGCGGCTGATTCATTTTTTTTGGATCCCCGTTGGCGCCATCTCGACGAGTTGATTTATCCGGGACATGACCAGGCTGCGGATCTGATCTTTCAAAAAGGGAAGTGGGATAAGGTCTACTTTGTCTATGATGAAGACGATGACTGCCACCGCTGGGAAAGGGTGGAGTTCCTCGATCCGCTCGATCCGTTTAAAATTGGATACAACAAAGGGGGAATCGATAACCATCCGCAATCGGATGCGTCGGGCGACCGGGGCGAATGGGACCTGGACAACTCAGGGAAGGGGAAACTCTATATCAGCAAATTTGACGGACGACTTCATTTGTACGGCGCGGAATGGGGATGCTGGCGGATTGATCAACAAGCCAGATATTACCAGGGTTATAACCGAAGCTGGAAACCTGGTGAACCCGACATATTTCCAACGGTAAAATACTCGGATACCGACCAAAACGGGTTTATTGATCAGGTGGAATATGACATGGATGGCGATCATCAGTTTGAAGAAGTCGTCCGTTTAAAGGAACTGGGAATTGATGATCGTTGCGAGTTGTATGACCCGGCAGGGTTTACCTATCACGATTATACCACCCTGAAAGCAAAGATGGCGGACTCGATGTGGAATAATGCCCTCAAAGCAGTGGCCGTTGCCAGGGCGCATGGCGTGAATACCGACTGGTACGCCAAACTGAAACAGGCCGGTTCCACACGGGACCGCTACCACAACGGCTATTGGCTGCAGTATTATATTTTCAGGGATCTGCAGGATCACTTCATCCGGAAGAAAGATCAAAAGATGCTGAAGAAAATTGCTGTAGCTTATTTTTCATCCAATTGGGATTCTGTTTTATAATATCAATCACATTTAAAATTATAATCGATGTATCAAAACGTTTTTAAGTCAATCATACTGACCGCCTTTGTTTTTTTCACGCTGGCTGTCAGTGCTCAGGACGATCCAATATATGGGAAAGCCAGGTTAATGAACCAAAAAGACTCCGGCTACCGGGGCATTTGGTATAACATAGGGGGTGCAGGACAAAAAGGACCCGTAACGAATATTTATCGTTATAAATACAGCGGAGGACTGGCGACTTACCCCGCCAATCATTACCCGTTTTCTGTGTATGTGAAGAAGGTAAACAAGACTTTTTTCTGTTACGGAGGAACTGACGACTCAGGCAAAACACTGTACCATATGGTTTCATACTTTGATCATCGGACTGGAGAAGTTCCCCGTCCCACGATCGTGATGAACAAGGCTACCGATGACGCACACGATAACCCGGTAATGCAGGTTGATAAGGACGGATATATCTGGATTTTTTCAACCTCGCACGGAACAGGAAGGCCTTCTTTTGTCCACCGGAGCAAGCTGCCATATGATATTACTGAATTTGAGCGTGTAGCGGCTACCAAAATCGTTGACGGCAAAAAGGTTCCGATGGATAATTTCTCTTACCTTCAGATTTATTATAATGAAGATGAAGGTTTTACAGGCTTGTTTACCCACTATGAAAAGGTTGGCGGAAGGGTGATTGCCTGGATGACCAGTAAAGATGGGATCGAATGGTCGGAGTGGAGAGATTTGTCGGTTCTTGGTCAGGGCCAATATCAGAGTAGCGGGAACCGGGGGAAGACGATCGGCTCTTCATTTAACTATCACCCAATACGACCGGTGAGAGGGGGACTGGATTTCCGGACCAACTTGTATTATATGGAAACAAGAGATTTCGGGAAGACCTGGCAGACTGTTGAGGGAATACCACTTGAGACCCCGCTTAAGGAAATTTCGAATAAGGCCTTGGTTCATGATTATGATTCGGAGGAACACAATGTATACATCTGTGATTTGAACTATGACAAAAAGGGAAGACCGGTCATTCTGTATATCACAACCAAGGGTCCTATGCCTGGTCCGGAAGATGGCCCGAGAACCTGGCATACCGCGTGGTGGAACGGCGAGAAGTGGGAGATCAATGATTTTACGCAGGCAGGAAATGCCTATGATATGGGATCGATCTACACGGAGAAGAACAACCTTTGGCGAGTGATTGCACCGACAGCAACCGGTCCGCAGGAATACAACACAGGTGGAGAAATGGAAATGTGGATTAGCAGGGATCAGGGAAAACACTGGGTAAAGGTCAAACAGTTGACCGGCAACAGTGATTACAATCATACCTACGCGCGGCGGCCGATCAACGCGCATCCTGGCTTCTACGCGTTCTGGGCCGATGGCCATGGACGTCAACCATCGGAGTCGCGGCTGTACTTCTCCGACGCGAAAGGGAATGTGTACAGACTCCCGGAAAAAATGACCGGCGAATCTGTACGCCCGGAGCTTTATCATCCCGGAAATTAAGTTCCGGTGGCGGAACTAAACGTTTTCCAGCCGGCTTCGGGCAGGCCGGTTCGTTAAAGTCGATTGCAGTCAATAATCCGTTAGCAGGGAGTATACGGAAAGCTTCATACTCCGGCTCTTCGGCTTCAAAGATATTGAAGCCGGGGGCCGGATTGTTGTTTTTTGTAAGTCAACGGCGTGTGCCCCGTTATTTCTTTGAACTTTTTTATGAAATAGGAAACGCTGGTATATCCGCAGGTGT
>CAZOYZ010000239.1:0-3170 GCA_964584045.1 uncultured Prolixibacteraceae bacterium
GCATTGCTGAAATCGGCAAAGTACTTTTTCTTATAGTCATAGGTTACTCTTAAGGCCAGATGAGCGTCCTTTTCATCGATGATCACGGCATTCGAATTGAGATTGTCAAAATATCCCAGGAAGGTCGCTTTGAAGGAATGGTCACGAAAAGTCCTTGCGTAATCCAGCATGGCGTAAGTTCCAAACCGGCGGTTATAACCACCGTCTCCCAGGTTCTGCACACCTGAGCTTGCATCGGTCCCTATTTTCTTCAATGACGAAATGGAGTCCTGTCCCGAGTGGTAAGACCAGGTCGGCTGATAGACGGCATACGTATTTTCGACCGATTCCGTATAGGCATTGTATATATCGAGGCTCAGATAGCTTTTAAACGTCAGCCCTTTGGTAATGCCCCTGAGATCAATATCAAGCCCGGTGCTGAATCGTGCCGTACGCCGGATACTTTGGTTATATCCGGCAAGGAACATGTTCCCGTATGCATTGTCCATATATTGCGAGGTCCCTCCCAGGATATAGCCGTCCTTAATGATTTTGGCGGTGGACAGATCGCTTCCTTCCGACCATGTCGCGTCGCTTTTGATCAACGACAACGGCAGCAACGGAGAAAAATAGTCCGGATGAAGCGTCGATGCATTGCTCCAGAAATTTCCGCGCGGCCCTTTGTCACCCTCAATGATCACCAGAGCGTCCACAAAGCTTTTGATGTAGTTGTTGACTTTAAAATCGACATTTCCCCGGATATTGAAACGGTCATGACTGGCATCGCTTCCGGTGCCTGATTTATAAAGCGATCCTGAATGCATCCAGCCTACATTTGCATAGTACTGCGCGATTTCATTGCCACCCGAGAATTCGGTGAGCAATTTTGTGAATGGTTTACTGCTGCGCAGGTACTCGTCCGAATAATAGTCGACCGAGGGATATTTGTAGGGATTTGATCCGGACGCATAATGAGCGATCGTGGTGTCGGCGTATGCGGCAGGCAGACCATCGTTTTCGAGTGCCTCATTATATAAATTCATGTACCCGGCCGATCCCAGGTATTTGGGCAGTACAATGGGTTTTGACATGCCCTGTTCTACCGACACGTTAATTCTGCGCTTATAGGCCTGCCCCCGTTTGGTGGTGATGATGATCACACCGTTTTTTGCCTGGTTACCCCAAAGCGCCGCCGCATTGGCGTCTTTCAGGACACTGATCTGTTCTACTTCTTCCAGGTTGATGTCGGAGGCGTCGCGCGGAAAACCATCGACAATGAAGACCGCGTTTCCGATACCCCTGATATTCGTGTTGCCGAGCAGACCGGGAACTCTTGCCCTGATCGCATCATAAATATACTGGGAATGGTCATACCTGATCAAGTCTTTGGTGTTCACTGCGCTGACTGCTCCGGTCAGCTCCCTTTTTCCGGCCTTTCCGAATGCGATATGAATAAGATGGTTGTCATCCATCAGGAAAAGGGGCTTTATCAGCGTTATTTTTGCCAGATCGGGATCGGCAGTAACGATGGTGTCGTTGTATCCCGCGGCTTCAATGCAAAGTTTAGAACCGGCAGGAACGTGGATGGAGAATTTACCTTCAGTATCGGACCTTGCTTCCACGGCGCCTTCCTTTCCTGAAACAACGGCGTTTGGTACAGGAGTACCGTTTTCGTTCACAATGGATGATTCAAATTTGACCAGTTGTTCCGGTGGCGTTTCTTGCCCAAATGCATTTCGGGCGGTAAGGCCCTGGAAAAGCATGATGATGAGAAGAGGAATATATTTTTTATTCATAAGTTTCAAATAATGTAAAAGTGAAATGATTTACCATCCCGGATTTTGTTTGAATTCAGGATACATGTTCACCTGATTCACCTCGAACGGAAGCCAGTAATGTTTTTCATCGTGCACCGTAGTGACGTCCAGCACCTTTTTGAAATAAGTGTGATTCTTATCGAATTCCAGGTGGTATTTTTCCCGGTATTTCAATAGATGGGCAATATGCCAGCGGCGCAGATCATTCCAGCGATGTCCTTCGAAGGCCAGTTCAACAGCGCGTTCCTGCCGTACAATCTCACGGAAGTCGGCCTTGTCATTCAAATAGCGGGCATCCACATCCGGCACTCCTGCGCGGTTACGAACAATATTGACCGCTTCGGCAGCAGTGATCCCGCCGGGGATGCTGCCCGTCGGGCCATAGGCTTCATTCACGGCCTCGGCGTAATTCAAATAGATCTCCGCTAACCTTAAATGCGGTGATTCCGAATAGAAATTATTCCAGCCCACGTCATAATTGTTGCAGGTAATGTGATGGAACTTCCTGAATGCAAAGGATACGATGATCGCCTTGTACGTGCTGTGGCGGCCTCCCACGTAGAACTGGGCATAGGTGTCCGCGTTACTGGTGTTCTGAATGATCCGGTCGCCATCCTTGGTAATGGTGTAATAGAACCTGGGATCGCGGTTTTCCCACGGGTTGGCCGGGTCATAACCGGAACCTTCGGCATCGATCGGCAGTCCGTTGGCCATTCCGAAGTAATCCACGTAATTGGCAGTTACATTGCTGCCGGCGCCTCCGGATACCTTATTGACATACCCTTCACCCCTGTTGTACTTTTTGTTCATGTAAACCGGATTGGAAAAGATCACTTCCTTATTGGCATTTGGCATTTTACCGGTGATCGAGTAGAAAACATCGCTGTATTTCTCCCAGGTTTCAAGGGTGTGATATCCCTGATCAGCCAGTTTGATCACCTCATAAAAGGCTTCGGCCGCCTGACTGCAAAGCTGCGTATTGTATTCATAGTTGCCGGTCTCTACGCCGTTCGCCAGCGGGCTGGCTGCGTAGAGCAGGTTCATGCCGAGATAGCCCCAGGCTGCCCCCTTGGTGATGCGGCCTGCGTTGCTTCCCAGCGTGGCCTGCCCCGGAGCTGATTCATCCCATGACGCAGGAAGAAGTCCGGCTGCCTTTTCAAGGTCTGCGCTGATCCTGTTTGCTGTTTCCAGGTAGGTAAGTCGCGGTTCCACCAGCAAGTCAGTGGCCGCGTAAACCGTATCGATATAAGGGACACCGCCCCACGCCCTCAGGATTTCCCAGTGAAACTGGCCTCTGAAGAAAAGCAACTGGCCTTCCAGAATATCTCTTTCTTCCTGGGTGCCGATAAATTTTTCGAGATTGTTGAGCCCGAT
>CAZOYZ010000239.1:3270-8183 GCA_964584045.1 uncultured Prolixibacteraceae bacterium
TAACCCTGAAAAGAGTTGAATTTGGTGAAGATATCCTCCTCACTGATGTTGACCTCCGGAGCCTTGTCCAGGTAATCCACGCATGACGGGCTTATGATACCTGTGAACAGGAGGATCCCGATATATTTGAATAAGGTTTTCTTTGTTGTCTTCATACCTTAGAAATTAATGTTCATTCCAAAAGTAACCGTCCGGAATATGGGATAATCGGCGCCGTTCTTTACATTGTTGGTTTCGCGGTCATCCATCATTTTGGAGAAATAAAGGAGATTATTCCCGTTGATGTAAACCCGGGTTGATTTCACACCCAGGCTTTTAATTAAATTGCCGGAGAAGGTGTATGCGATTTCCGCATTTTTCAGCCTGAGGTACGATCCGTCCACGGTTAACCTGTTCGCGTTGTCACCGCTGCTGAGCAGCCGCTGCCCGGTCCAGTTTGCATCGGTGTTCCACGGCCTCCATGTGTTTACCATATTTTCAAATACAACGGATTTAGTTTCATCACTGAACCCGTACATATAGTATCCGTAAGTTCGGGAGACATTATAAACCCCATAGAATTGCACCATGATGCTGAAGCCTTTGTATGCCGCTCCTAACGCGAAGGTATACGTGTTTTGCGGCCGTTCGGGAAATCCGAACGGGACCTGATCATAGTTGTCCATTTTCCCGTCCCCGTTAAAATCGATCATATTGGTATCGCCGGGAAGCTTTTGTTTGTTTGACGTTTTTCCGACACTGCTGTAAACCTCGTCCCAGTTGTTCAGATAACCATCCCCGATTTGCCCCATCGATTGATCGATTTGAAAGCCGGCCTTTTTTTGATAATCGTAGAGAAGGATCGGATCCTCCATGAAAACGACCATATCCTTTGCATGCGAATAGGTCCAGTTTAACCAGTAGTTTAGTTGTTTTTTTGTTGTTCTCTGAAACCTGAATTCAAGTTCGTAACCTTTTGATTCTGTTTTTCCGATATTGGCGGCAACAGGAGCAGCGCCAAAATAATTGGGGATCTGTCGCTGCGTGTTGCTCATGAAGATGTCGGAGCGGTCGTCCCTGTAAACATCCATATTCAGATTGAGCATGTTATTTAATACGGACAATTCAAGCCCGAGATTTTGTTTTTTTGAGACTTCCCAATGTAGGTCGGGGTTCCCTACAACAGCCTCCTTGTATTGGGTGTACGGACTTCCCTTGAAGGTATTTCCAAAAATAGTCTCGGCGTCATCAACCGCCCAGTTTGTGGTGTAAGCCCAGCGGGGAGACGTAAAATTGTCATTTCCCACTTTGCCGATCGAATAGCGGAATTTCAGCTTGTTCAACCATTCCTTTTTCAGAAAATGTTCGTTGGAGGCCATCCAGCCGACGGCGACAGACGGAAAGAAACCGAAACGGTATTTGGGAGCGAATTTTTCAGAACCGTTATAGGCGCCGTTCGTTTCAAGAAAATACCGGGCATCGTAATTGTAAGTCACACGTCCAACCCAGTCTTCCCTGTACCGGGGGAACTCACTTCCCTTCGCGTATTTTTCCCTGTTCATCAGGAAAGTCACGCCGAGGTCATTTTTTTTGAAGGTCCGGGCGTAATTGATCTGAGCCTGATAGAAGATGCGACGATAGGCTGTGCCCAGTTCCGCGGTATTTTCAGAAAGGTAATTAACCGGTTGAAGCACCCAGTCATAGTCATTGATACCGGGGCTTTTAATGGTGCCATAGGTGTAATCCCATTCTGTTTCGCCCGGAAGTTTATCGATGATCTTCGGGTCGATGTATTTGCTGATTGCACCGCCCGTATCGGTCATTCCTCCGCGGCTGTAGAAGCGGTTATCATATGACAATGAACCTTGAACGGTTAATCCCGGGGTGATAAAATCAAGTTTCTGTTTCAAGATAAAGTCGGTAGTGATCTGGGTCCTTATATTTTTCACGTTCCCGAGGTTGTTCAGGTATGCGATCGGATTGGTGGTATTCGGCGCATTTGGGTTGTACCCCCATGAACCGTCAGGAAAACGTACCGCCATCACCGACGGGGACAAAAAATAAAAGCCGTCCCATATCCAGTGGGCCGCGACAAGCTGCTGAGCTCCGTTGTATTCGGCTCCACCCCATTTGGTGCCGACGTAACCGGACAGGTTAACGGTAAAGATCGTGGACCCGGTCAGATTGAAATCCAGATTGGATCTGAAATTAAAGCGATTATAGGCAACTTTTGTTTTATATCCTTTACCATTGTCCAGGCCTGATTTAAGCAGGTCGCCTTCGTGCGTGTAGCTGATGGCTCCAAAGTATTTGGCAAAATCGGTACCGCCGGAGACCGTCAGGTCAACCTGCGATGAACTCGCATTCTTATTCAGTTGTTCAGAAGGCCAGTCTACGTTCGGGAAAATATATTTGTCCTCCTCCGACTGAGGCAGTTTATAGTGTTCGGCAATCTCCATAGGCATAAAATAGGACCACGAATTCTCATTGACGGAAACTTCATATTCAATGGCATCATTCCTGTAGAGGAATCCGTTGTAGGAATCCAGCTTGTCGGGTGTTCTTGATATGAACTTCATGCTGGTGTTGGCATTCACGGTCAGCTGGGGCTTGCCTAACGCTCCGCGTTTGGTGGTGATCAGGATCACACCTTCCGCACCTTTTACTCCGAAAACAGCGGTCGCCGAAGCATCTTTAAGAACTGACACCGATTCCACTTCGCTGACATTGATATCGCTCATGCTGCGTTCTACTCCGTCGACCAGGATCAGCGGCGCCGAATTATTCCAGGTTCCCTGCGAACGGATCAGGATCCGGGGGTCTTCATTCCCCGGTTCGCCCGAAATCTGGATCGTGGTTACTCCGGGAAGCTGTCCCTGCAAAGCCCGGGAAAGATTGGTCGTAGCCCCTGTTTTTGCCAACTGCTCCCCGGTGGTATGGGCAATCGCAGCAACGATACTTTCCTTTTTTTGCATGCCATATCCTACAATCACCACTTCTTCAACACCAACCAGTTCTTCTTCCATGCGCACATTGATCATTGTTTTTCCTCCTATGGCGACTTCCTGCGTCTTCATCCCGATAAACGAAAAGACAAGCCACTGGCTGTCGGCCGGAATACTCATTACGAATACACCATTGGGGTCAGTAACGGTTCCGACCGTGGTCCCTTTTACAATAACACTGACGCCGGGCAAGGGAAGACCAGCCTTATCTTTCACTGAACCGGAAATGTTTTTTTTCGGTTGCTGCGTGATGACAGGAGCTGTTTTCAATTTTTCAAGTTGTTTGATGTCTTCTTTTTTATAAAGGAAAACCTGCCGGTCGTCGATATACCAGGCAATATTGCTGCCGGCAAATAGCCTTTCCAATACATGTTCGATGTTCGCCCCCCTGATCGAAATGCTTTTTTCGATCAGGGTGTTGATCAGTTCTGTGTCGTAGATGAAGATAAATTCACTGTTGCTTTCAATCGATTTTAAAATCGTTCCCACAGTTGAATTTGCAAACTGAAGATCAAGTTTTGTCTTCTGGGAATACACGCTCCCGGAAACTGTCATTGTTCCGGCAATCATTAGAGCAGCCAGTAATTTCATTGTTAAAAAAATAACTTTGACTTCCTTCCTTTTTCCGGAGGAGTCGTTGATTACAGTTTTTTTCATAAATTTGTTTTGAAGTTTTAAAATTTGCCTTGCGGCATATTCTATGACACAACCGGAAGATGCTTTCACCATCTTCCGGTTTTTTCGTTATTTACTCAAATACCACAAACTTTCCACCCTGTTTCTCGTATTTTGTTCTGAAAATGACCGACAGTCCGTCCAGGATCCTTTCCGGTTCTTCTTTAAGATCCAGTTTCCCTGAAAATGTTGACGTTATGTTTTCTGCTTTTACCTCAATATCAATATTGTAATACCTTGAAACTTTTTTTGCCAAACTAACCAGGCTCTCATTTTCTATGTTCAGGTAACCATGTATCCATGCGAAATATGATTCCGCATTGTCGATATTGATGACGCTGAAATCATCTTTTGCTTCTGAAAAGGTGGCCTTCTGATTTGGCAATAATTCGCACGTATTGGCACGCATCTTACTGCTGCCGGCGGTAAGGCTTACCTTTCCTTCAACAAGTACCGCGCTTTGTTCCTCATTTTTATAAGCCTGAACGACAAACCTGGTACCCAGAACTTTAATCCTGAATGATTCTGTCCGTACAAAAAATGGCTTATCCTTATTTTCAGACACCTCGAAGTACGCTTCACCTTCCAAAAGTACTTCACGGCTTTTCCCTTTAAAAACGGGAGGATAAACCAGTCGCGATCCGGAATTCAATCGTACCCTTGATCCGTCCGAAAGCAGAATATCGGAGCGTTTGCCAAAAGGGATGATCAACTGGTTGAAACTGTTCCTGCCGGCCGGCTCCGGCTGCTCCAGCGTGGCAGTATCATTCAGTGAAACGGAGGCGCTGTTCGCCGCATATTCGATTTTCGATTGCTTACTTTCAATTTCAACCCGTTTTCCGTCAGCCAGAATAAGCGCTGCTTTTCCGGAAGGTGCAGCAGATAACAAAGTAAAATTTTCCAGACCGGATTGGTTATGAAACACATAAAATGCCGAGGTTCCTGCTCCGGCAAACAGCACAACCGCCGCAGCGTACCTGAAGATCTGCAATCTTACCTGTTTCCTGAAACTCTGGTACACCGCCTTTAGTGTCTTTTCTTTTCTTTCCCGGGAGATATATTCTTTTGTGGTCTTCAATTCACGCAGAATACTGGCTGCCAAAGACATTTCTTCATTTTTTTCAGGAAGAAGGTCTTTTAACTGATCGAGCGTGCAACCGTTGGCAGGATGGCCATTTGCCAACCTGATGAAGTTTTCGTCCAGAAGAAAATCTTCGGTCGTGTATTTCCTGTAACGTTGATAATCCATTTAGA
>CAZOYZ010000240.1:0-8144 GCA_964584045.1 uncultured Prolixibacteraceae bacterium
CGGGATGGTTATCGCTCCAGATGCAACCAGGTGCCCAGGCGCCCCATGCCTGTATGCCGGTAATGCCATTCTCTTTTGCAATTTTTGTTTCTTTTGCAATCCTGTTTTGATAACAGATTAATCGTGACCATCCGTAGTATTCGGGGAATACATCAAAAGTCAATGTCAATGGCCTTTTGTGCCCGAGCCCTTCGGAGATTACATCTGTAAGCGGATAATTTAACCAAAAGTCATTGCCTGTATGTTTTATCTCAAATTGCGCATCAGCCGGAGTATTTTCAAGAACCTTATATGAATCTTCTGCCCCGTAGGCTACCATCCATGACCGGAAGATTATTGTTTTTCCAATATCTTGCGCAGCATTATGGTACATCGCCATCATTTTTCCTGCCCCTTCTTTTCCATATTTACGCCACAGTTCTTTTGACTTGTACCCCGAACGGGGTAACGATTCAGTTGCAGTCACGATAAGCCCATCAATTTTAACTTCCTCAAATAATTCTCTGACCTTTGCATCAATTATATCCTTCATCGCAGTGCTTTCAAGGTCAATTTCATATAATTCTTCCAGACGGGATGGATATTGAAACTCGTAAACCTGCAAAAATACTTCGATGTGGCGGGAATGGGCATAATCAATTATTTCATTAAAATGGTTGGCAAACAACTTCGATTTTAAACGGTGTACATCTTCTTTACTATAAATTTCCTTATCCAGGTACTTATAGTTGATATAATCTTCGAAATTGACATGCAAAATGCCTAAGGTATTAAATCCTAACCGTGCAATTTCATCAATCAGGATTTTAAGTTCAGTCTTTTCTTTTTCAAATCGCTCATTATTAACCCACGAAGCTTTAAAAAGATGGTAACCTACAGAAGGAAGGTCAAAAAGCTGTCCTTCTTCGGCAAATATCCGCCGCGAAAATTCCGGGGAATTGTACGCTGACAAATCCCATAAATTTTTACCTAAACGTATTTCTTCCGCCAGCTTAAAGATACCGTACATTAAGCCCCTTTCTCCTCCTGTAGCTTCAAGAGATCTATTTTCTATGTCCGACAGAGGGGCTATTTTGTATGATTCCCCCATTTCCGGTTTTACCTCGCTGATAAAAATTTTGTTCCTGGTTGGCAAATGACCTGCCGATATAGATGATTTCACCTTAAACCCTTTACAATTCAAGACCGCTTTAAGATCGTTAACAGCAAGGGAGTAACCAGCATCTGCCATAATTATTTCAGGTACTATAAGTGCAATTTTCTCCCTACTCTTCGAATAAGATAAACTACTGATCAAGAACAAGAGTAGGGTTAGTTTTAAATATCTTTTTATTCCAGTTATCCTGCAAACAATTCTATTTTTTTTATTTTGATTATACATTATCAAACAATTCAACTTTTTAGAACTTATCATAAAATTAATCGACTAAGAAATGCTTTCATCTTTATTATCTAAACGCACAAGAGATTAACTTAATTCATTCAAACAACCAGTCAACCGGATCAACCTGCGTTTTTATATATTCTGGAGCGAATATGTCGTTCTCTTAGGCTGACAATGTTTTAAATATCACTGACAAGATGATAAGAGTAAATAATTTTAGTATCATGATATTTTTCTAATTAATGCCAGTCAATCAAGCCTAAACGTATAAAAGGAACTGTCTTTGATAAAGGAGCTCCCTGTTTTTGCTCTTTTCCCGGGCCAATTAATTTTATGGTAACCGAATTTTCTCCAACATGTAATGTCTTAACAGCTGGTTGCGGAATATACCAGCCAGCCTTAACACTAGGCAGGTTATATTGAACAATTTTTACTGGTTCTCCATTTAATAACACCTCGTACTCACCACTCCAGGTAGCCTCAAAATAGGGTTCTTTCAGCTTATTGAGTTGTTCCTTTGTCAAAGAAAATCTAAAAGTCCCTTCTCCTGTTCTACTACCATCTGCTACTTTTAACATTACTTCCTGCTGTTCTATAACCGATGTCTTCTTTTTTGCCCAGTGAACTTTATTACGTGCCTTAACTCCATATTTATTTATATCATAGTCTTCATGTCCGTACATTTCTTCCGGGTTTTTAGGAATAACATTTACCCAATTACCATACGGGCCTGCGACAAAGCGCCATTTCGTTGTACAACCATGCTCAAAACGGACCCATTGATTAAAAGCCTGATCATCAGATAAGTCCTCCCAGTTCATGAATAATCCGATAATACCTGATCCAAATATACAATAACCGCTGGAAGCAGTCTCATCCCATTTTTGGGGATTTCTAAACCCTTGGAGGCATAATTCCATTGCATCAAGCAACTCATCATGACGGTAATCTGTGAGCATAAGGTAATGAGCCATTGTCTCTCCGTAATTACGGGCTGTTGAAACATCTGCATAAAGCTCATCCTTATGTGTTAACATATTGTCGATTGCCACTTTTACAAGTTTCTCAGGAAAATTCTCCATACCCACATACCCACAAATACGCGCGATAATTTTAAATCCGCTCGATGGTTCATAATCCTTCCATGGAAAACCATCAAGCGGCTCGGGTCTCCACATACCGGTTTCCCTATTGTATGCCCTTACCAAAGCTCCCATCCCAGCCTCCACCTGTGGTATTTTTTCCAGTTTGCCTTTATCAACTTCACGGGCTGCCAGATAAGGATATGCCCCTGCAGGACTTGTCATCCATTGTGGTATACACCTCCACAAATCATCAAATGTATCTACCCCTGTATCAGCCCTAGATGCAATATTAACCGGTAAAGGCAGCGTATCTCCCAGAATTTTTAAAATGGAAGGGACGTATTTTGTATTAATTTTTTCGACTGAATAATCATTGCGGTTGCCGGGCGTATCACGTTTTACTTCAGGATTTTGCGGGTCCTGGTAAAGTGGATTATAAAGCTTTCCTGTTTCAAGGTTCTGCCAGCTTCTCCAGAATTCTATTGCTTGTCGCCGATTCCCTTCCGAATAGCCGGGAAAGGTTTCAAGACTTCCGAAGAATAAAAGATCGCCCCAGACAGACATCGTTTCTTGCTCATCTGTTCCTCTTCCCGCACCCCTGGCAAGAAACCAGATACCTGTTTCTTCAAAAGATTTCATAGCAACTTCTGCCATTCGTGATCGTAAAATTTCCCGATTTTCTTTTAGCCATTGCGGCATTTTTCCGGTTTGCTGCCGCCTATTCTCTTTTACCCGTTGTTTTGCAAATGCAACAGCATCAGGTTCAGAAACTGCGAAAGCTGTCTTTTTATTCATTGGTGTTGATCCCGTTGACATAATAAAAACGCCCACCAATACCAAAAACATTAATTTGCTCATAACTAAGTATTTAAGTTTTAGACATAAATGTAAGTAGGTAGCTATCCCGTTTTTTCAGTTCTGCATCAGATAAGCCAGTTGCTACAGCGACTATCTGCGCACTAACTAAACTTTCACTAACTGTTTCCTTTAATATTGATTTTTATATCATCTCAGATGAAACATCAAGCATTGAGCTATTAATTTTCACAATATGCATTGCCTGAGCTTTTCCCTTAATGTTCACTACCAAAGCTTTCCACAGCAGCTTAAGGAGGGGTGGAACCAGTGCATTGACACTGGCTCCTAGAGGTGTTCTCACTATCGTTTGAACAACACAAACGTTGCTCGTGACACTCAATAACCAGGATTTTGTTCTATTAATGGATCGTCATCTATAATGCTTTGGGTTATAGGTAATAAACGATCTTTGGGGTCTTCAAGGTTAACAGTCTCCCATGGGCCAAAATAATAGCCTGTACTTTTATAACCAGACCATTTTTTTTGCATCTCTTTATAAAATGAGAAATACCGTTGGCCATCGAACCAGGCTTGCCCCTCCATTACAAATTCTTTTTGCCTTTCAATATATACTGAATCTTTAAATTGCGTATAAGTTAATCCTGTTAGATCATCCAATCCAGCACGATTACGTACCTGGTTAATTGCATCATAGGCTTCTGCAGTAGGTCCATTATTTACTTCATTTAAAGCCTCTGCTTTCATTAGCAAAACATCGGCATAACGAAGTAGGATTTCATCGCTATCATCATTGGCTGCCCTGACATAATACTTTGATATTGCAGGAGTATCGTGACTATAATTGTCATTATGGGGATCATTCATATTATAGGTTACCGTATTGCCATTAAGGACATATTGAGTATAAAATGTTACACTTTTCCTATTATCATTAGCACTAAAAGACTTGTAAAAATCCAATGACGACTGAAGGCTTCCATATGACCCACCTAATAAATCCGAATTAGGCAAATTAAGATAATAGGCAAGATAATTCATATATGATACACCGGGAGAATGTTGTATCGTATATATGATTTCACTATTATTTTCTATTTTGTCAAATCCAAAAAGCTCTGCACATTTAACCAGGTGATACTCTCCATCATCTATTACTTCCTGGCAATAGTCAGCGGCTTTTTGAAAATCATTAGATTGAGCAATCAGCCTGTCACCACTAATTCCATTGTTTTCACATAAACTGCCCCTTTGCAAATAAACTTTACCAAGTAAAGTTTTGGCTGCCCCCTTTGAAGCCCGGCCAATATTATCATCCGAATATGTGGAATTTTGAGGTAAGAGGCTGATTGCTTTTTCCAAATCAGCAATAACCTGGTCATATACTTCTGCGTCCGTATTGCGAGGTTTACTTTCTGCATCAGATATACTTTCGACAGCTTCTAACCGTAACGGAACTCCGCCAAAAAAACGAACAAGGGTAAAATAACTTAATGCCCTCAAGAAATAAGCTTCACCCAGCACCCTATCTTGTATAGAGAGGTCTTTGAATTTGCTTTCATCCATCTCCCCCACATACTTCAAAATCCAGTTAGCCCTATTAATAACATCATAATAAAGTTGCCATTGTACACCTGGATTGCCAGTATTAAATTGAAGACGATTGTTATCGTAATCTCCAAGCCCATTGCCTGAACCAGTAGTTTGATTTTTTGTCGTTACTGCTTCTGCCATCAAATCCACTATTACGTAATAACGGTGTTCTTCTCCGTTTATAAAAGCCCTGTATACAGAATTTACTGCAGCAACGGCATCGTCCCCATTCCTAAAGTAGTTTTTAGTACTGATAAAATCCTGAGGAATTTCTTCCAAAAAATTATCATTGCACCCGAAAAAAGCCAGTATTCCTATTATGAGTATAATAATCTTTTTCATCTTTTTTCAATTTAAATAGATTCATCTTTTTCTAAAATTCAACCTTAACCCCAAACAAGTATGTTTTAGATAGCGGATATGCACCCATATCAACTCCCATGATCAAATTACTTCCGCTTACGCTATTTACATCGGGATTGTAACCACTATAACCCGTGATGGTACATAGATTCTGTCCGCTGACATAAATAAAAGCACTCTTAACTATCGACATATTCTTGATCGGGATATTATATCCTAACTGAAGTGTTTTTAACCTTACATAAGAGCCATCCTCTATATTAAGATCAACTGGCCACAGACCGGCAGTCCACCCTGCCCGGGGTTGGGTACCATTAGGGTTATCTTCACTCCAACGGTTCTTATACCTCTCGTATGACATGTTCAGGTCAACAGGTCCTGACATGACTGTCCTCCTCGCGTCAGTAACATTAAAAACATCATTCCCTACAGAACCCATAACAAATGCCGTTAAACTAAAATTTTTGTACATGAAGGTATTGTTCCACCCAAAAATAAAATCAGGGTGAGGATTTCCTAACCATGTGCGGTCATCAGCATTAAAAGTCCCGTCTTCTGTGGCATAGTAATACTTTACATCGCCCGGTCTTGCAGTTTTCTGTTCGGATGCATTAATTTTTTCCTGGGTTTTAAAAATCCCATCCACCTTGTACCCATAAAATTCTCCAAGAGAATGTCCCTCATAAACATAAGTTGCTCCAACAGATGTACCTTCGAAAAATGGTTCGCTGTCCCCCAGATCTATTAATTTATTCCTGTTCATGGACCAGTTCATCTGGGTATCCCAAGTTAAGGGGGATTTAAGTACAGTAGCCCCTAATACCAGTTCGAGGCCACGGTTTCTGACCTTCCCTGTATTTTTTAATGCCGAGGAAAATCCTGAACTTTTAGGAAGTGTCACGCTCAACAATAAATCACTTGTATTTTTTTCGTAATAATCAGCGGTAAACGTTAACCTTCCGTCAAACAAACCGATATCGAAACCCGTGTCGAACTGGGAAGTACTCTCCCACTTCAAATCAGAATTAGGAATACCCCCCAAATAGTATCCTGTTGCTTTATTATCCTTAAATGAATATGCGGTTGTTGACAACCTTGGAAGAGATCGGTATGAACCAATACTAGTATTACCGGTCAGCCCGTAGCTTACACGTAACTTTAGATATTGAATCTGATCAATTCTTTTTATAAATTTTTCATTATGCATGTTCCATGCCAATGCTCCAGAAGGGAAATAACCCCATCGATTATTTTTACCCAATCTTGATGAGCCATCAGCCCTTAAACTCAATGTCAAAAGGTATCTATCCTTAAATTTATAATTAACCCTGCTTAACCAGGAAGCCAACTGCCATTGCGACTCTCCTGCACCTACAGATGGTCCCCCATTACGTGTCCCGTTACCGATACCATTATTTTTTAACTCATCATCCAAAAAGTTGGTATTATACATACTTTGTGCTTTTACATTTTCTGTTTGACGTGTGTAACCAGCCAAAGCATTAATACTATGCCCTCCGGTAATTTCTTTTGAATAATTAAGCGTGTTTTCCATGAGGTATGAAAGGTATTGCTTATTACGAGTAGTAGCACTTCCATCATCATACATACCGGTTCTTGTATTCCTGGTAAAATATGCTTCATACAATTGATTATCTACATCAGCGCCTAAACTCGTTTTAAAATAAAGTCCCTTTGCAAGATTGATTTGTCCATAGACATTACTTAATAATCTGGTACTGGTAATCTTATTTGTAGTTTCATTAATCAGACTGACAGGGTTATCAACCTGATAAGAACAGACTAAAGGTTCATGTGTGTCTTCCCACATTCTGGTATAAGTGCCATCTCCCTTATACACGTCCATATACGGATGGTAATAAAGGGCAGCCCTGATTGCACCCGTTGCGCCACCATTACCCTCTTCATTCACCATCTGGTCGTTAACAGAGCGGCTGGCTGTCAAATTTACCCCAACTTTTATGTGGTTACTAATTTCAGATTCTATGTTTGTTCTGAGAGTAAAACGCTCATAACCCGAGTTTTTGATAATCCCCTCCTGGTTGTAATAATTACCAGAAACATAATAGGTAGATTTACCATGCCCGCCGGATACCCCAAGTTGATAATTTTGAATGGGTGCTGTTGTAAAAATTAAATCCTGCCAGTCGGTACCTTCACCTAATGCTGAAGGATTTGAAAAATAATCCTCTTTGCCACTATATGCAGCATCTTCGTTGGCAAAAACGGCAAATTCTTCCGCATTCATCACATGGAGTTTTTTTGCAACCTCTTGTACCCCATAATAACTATCAAAAGTAATCCGGGGTGTACCTGATTTACCTTTTTTAGTGCTTATAAGAATAACTCCATTTGCACCCCTTGCACCGTAAATGGCTGTAGCAGATGCATCCTTTAATATCTCGATGGATTCAATATCACTGGGATTAATTGAAGACAAAGAATTAGGAGACACAGTTCCATAACTACCGGCACTTCGTGTTGAGTTATTACTTGTGACCGGAAATCCATCGATTACATACAGAGGATCATTATCCCCGTTCACGGAATTGCCTCCCCTGATTGTAATGGAAACGCCACCTCCTGGAGCCGACGATTGTTGGGTAACCTGTACCCCTGCAATACGACCAGATAACGCTTGATCGGCCGAAGTAACTTTAACAGCCTGAATATTTTCGGACGACACCGATGCAACAGAACCGGTCAAATCACTTTTCCTCATGGTCCCATAACCAATTGCTACCACTTCTTCAATCCCAAGAGTATCTTCTTCCATATTAATATTGATGCTGGATCTTCCAGCTACCAGGACTTCTTGGGTTTTCAGGCCTACGAATGAAAACTGCAAGGTGGCATTACCGGGTGTGTTGGGAAGAGTATAG
>CAZOYZ010000241.1:0-8102 GCA_964584045.1 uncultured Prolixibacteraceae bacterium
TGATCATGCTGGCCGGCCTGTTATACATCAGCAGGGACGCCGGGATCTCAGGGGATGAAGAAGTGCATTACCGTCATTCGGAACATGTCTACGATTATTATGCTTCCGGAGGTAAAGATCAGGATGCATTAAGCACTCCAAAAACCCATCTCCGGTATTACGGGCAAACTCCCGATAATATCGCGACCATTCTGATCCGTTGGCTCAAGATTAAGGATGTTTATGGCTTTCGTCATCTTTTCAGCAGCTTTGTCGGCTGGCTGGCAATCTTTATGACCGCCTGGTTTGCCCGGTGGCTGAAAGGGTATGGCGCTGCCGTGTTTACCTTGTTGCTTTTTGCGGTTTCTCCCCGGTTCCTGGGACATCTGCAAAATAATTTAAAAGATATTCCTTTTGCCCTGGCTTATATTGCCGGTGTGTATTATATACTGAGATTAACCTATTCCAAGTTCAAGTCACAACCATCGCTCATCTTGTTTTTGGTGGTGAGTATTGCTTTTTCCGTCAGTATCAGGGCAGGAGGAATTTTATTGATCTTTTATCTGCTGCTTGCAGGCCTTACCTATTATTCCGTTGACTATTTCAGTAAAAAAAAAGTCAGCCGGGAGCAGCTGCTGCGAACGGGGATCCTGTTGCTGATCATTTCTGCGGCAGGTTATCTGGCCGGTGTCCTGCTTTGGCCGTATGCCCTGCAGAATCCGGTCGTGAATCCCTGGAAGTCTTATCTGGTCATGACCCATTTCCCCACAACGATCCAACAGATCTTTGAGGGAAAATTTATTTGGTCGGACCATCATCCCTGGTATTATCTGCCAAAATACATGCTGATCACGATCCCGTTGGTTGTTTTTGCCGGATTGGCGTTATTTTTAATCTTTTCACAGCGGATTATTGAGCAGAGGCACCGGATCACGTACGGATTTTTGATCTTTTCCATTCTGTTTCCCATTTTGTTTGTCATTCTTAAAAAATCAAACCTGTACGGTGCATGGCGTCATTTTATCTTTGTTTACCCCGGTATCGTCATTCTGGCAGCGATCGGACTGAATGAATTCTTTTCCCGTTATAAACGCCTGGTGACGAGGGGGATGGCTGTTGTTGCGCTGGCGTTCCTGGTTTTTCATCCGTTAAAATTCATGGTGTCATCCCATCCGTATTACTATCTGTATTATAACCAACTCACCGGCGGGCTGAAAGGCGCCTACGGCAACTATGAAACGGATTATTATTACCATACGATGCGGGCTGGAGCGGAATGGTTGCGAGAGTACTTAAAAGAAAATCCGGTGAGCGGGAAAGTGACCGTGGGAAGTAATTTCTCTGTGAACTGGTATTTTCGCGATATGGGTAATATCCGGTTCCGGTACTTTAACTATTCGCAACGGAATGATCTCGACTGGGATTATGCGGTGATCGGTAACAGTTACATCCGCCCGGAACAGCTGAAGAAGGGGTATTTCCCTCCCGAAGGTACGATTCATACCGTCCTGATCGACGGGGTTCCCGTGTGCGCTGTGGTGGCGCGGAAATCCAGGCTCCCGGCAGAAGGTTCCCGGGCGTTTGAAAACGAGGACTACACTGCTGCGGCCGGTTATTACCGGGAAGCTTTGAATTTTTACAGGCAGGACGAACATATTTATTTTAAGCTTGGCAAAAGCTTAAGCCTGGCTGGTCGAAACCAGGAAGCGCTGGAAGCCGTAAGCCAGGCATTGGCAGTCAATGAAATGTATGAACCGGCATTGAAGCTGGCCGGACAGCTAAAGATGGAACAGGGCGATTACCATGCAGCCCGGCAGGATTTTGAAAAACTGATCGTTGCCAATAAGAAATACTTCAGCGCGTATGTGGAGTTGGCAAAGATTTTGATAAAAGAGGGTTGCCGCGAGGAAGCGAGGGAGACATTAAGATCATGCCTTCGGATCAATCCCGGGTATAAACCGGCTCTTTTCGCGCTGGGAGATACTTTTAACGAGTCGGACCCTGAAATTGCGGGGAAATATTATGATTTGGCAAATTCAATCACAAATTTAAATTAAAAAGAATATGCAGAAGTTAATGTTGATGCTGACCATGCTGGGATTCCTGGCATTTGCAAGTGTAGACCCTGTTGTCGCCCAGAATGAAGACGTGCTGGAACAGGAGAAGGATACCCTTTCTATTGATGATATGGATCCGGTATTTTATGAAGGAGAGGAGGAAACAGGCGATCATACCGCGACTGTGGTGATCATTGTCGTCGCTGTGGTAGTAGTTGGGGGCGGAGCTTATTACTACATCACGAAAAAGAAGAAAAAATAGCCTTTCCGCGAAACAGGCTGTTAAAAAAAACCACGTTTCGGATAACGCGGAGCAGGTTGATTGTGATCAGTCAACCCGTTCCGCTATTGTTATTGAAGAAAGCCTGTGACGCCCGTAATAAAAAAAATTTGCAGGAAACGGCGGCATTGTGCCAATGAAAGGAAAGAATCTGTAACTTTGATACTTTTCCCTTTAACTAACGTAAACTAAATGGATAAAGAAACCAGTTACAGCGGCCTTACGGGCCTATACCAACAATCGTTTGTTCAGAACCGTGATCTGAAGGTTTTTTCAGATTATGAGGGTGAAGGCTACACCTATGGAGAAGCTGCCGGATTAATAAACCGTATTCAGCGGTTTTTTGAGCTTGCAGGTATTCTGCCTGGTGACAAGGTTGCCTTGTTGGGCAGAAATTCCTCGAACTGGGGGATCGCTTTCCTGGCAACAATCACTTATGGGGCTGTCGCTGTCCCGATACTGCCTGATTTTAATCCGGTAGATATTCATCATATCCTTCACCATTCTGAGTCACGTCTGCTTTTTGTGGCCGACTCCTTTATCGAAAAACTAAACGCCGAAGACTTGTCCGGATTGGACGGTGTAATCGGGTTAACGAATTTTGTTCCCCTGGTCACGAATGCCGGTAATTGGGCAGATGCCTGGGAAAAGGCAACCTCGCTTGCCCACGGATTTTCCGCCGGATCGTTCCGCTTAAAGGAATTGTCATCAGACCATCTGTGTATCATTTCCTATACATCGGGCACTTCGGGTTTCACCAAAGGAGTGATGCTTTCGGCCGGGAACCTCCTTTCAAATCTTATTTTTGCCCGCGACCATATGCCGTTGAAGGCGGGCGACCGGATTGTTTCATTCCTGCCCATGGCACATGTGTTTGGACTGTTGTTTGAATTCCTGTTCCCGGTTACCCTTGGCTGTCACATTACCTTCCTTACCAAGGCCCCCACGCCTCCGGTCATTGTGAAAGCATTTAAGGAAGTCAGGCCGCATTTGATCTTATCCGTCCCGTTAGTTATCGAGAAAATTTATAAGAAACAAATTCTGCCCAAGCTTGAAACTCCGGCGATGCGGATTTTGATGCAAACGCCGGGAATTTCTGCGATCATCGGCAGGAAAGTGAAGCAAAAGCTGGTGGAAACCTTTGGCGGACAATTTTTCGAGATCGTTATTGGTGGAGCCGCACTGAACGGTGAAGTAGAGACGTTTTTCAGGAAACTGCGCTTTCCGTTCACCATCGGCTACGGGATGACCGAATGCGCCCCGCTGATCTCCTATGATGCCTGGAAAACCACAAGACGTTTTTCAGCAGGAAAGCTGGTAGACAGAATGCAGGTACGTATCGACTCGTCCGATCCTTATCATCAGGTGGGAGAAATCCTGGTAAAAGGAGACAATGTGATGATGGGTTATTATAAAAATGAGGAAGCCACCCGGCAGGCTATCGATGACGAAGGCTGGCTGCACACGGGCGACCTGGGCGTCATCGACACCGACAACTATATTTATATCAAGGGGCGATGCAAGAATATGTTGCTTGGTCCTTCCGGACAGAATATTTATCCCGAGGAGCTGGAGGTGAAGTTGTCAAGTCAGCCTTTTGTTGCTGAATGTGTGGTGGTTGAACGCGAAGGGAAGCTGGTCGGACTGGTGTTCCCTGATCAGGAAGGGATGCAGGAACATCAGATTGAAACGGATCAGCTCACTCAGATCATGGAAACAAACCGGCAGACGGTCAACCGTGATTTGCCAAAATACAGCCAGATCAGCCGGATTGAATTAGTCACGAAGGAGTTTGAAAAAACTCCGAAAAGGAACATCCGAAGATACAAATACATGTAGTGGAAACAATACCGCATAAAGATTGTCTGAAAGTCGGGTATTTGCAAAAGCCGCACGGCGTCAGGGGTGAAGTGGTTTTGAAGTTCAGTCCCGGGTTTGCACTGAGCCTTGAAGAAGAACCTGTGCTGTTCGTTGAAGTGGATGGTTTGCTGGTACCTTTTTTCCTGGAACATCAGGGGGTAAGATTCCGTTCCGATGAAACGGCTCTGTTAAAGTTAAAATGGATTGATAATGAAATGCAAGCCCGGGAAATCTGCGGTTTTCAACTCTATCTGAAAAAGGAGGACCGGATCGACGAGGAAAGGTCAGTTTCATTACATGAACTGATTGGTTTTAAGTTGATTGATCAAAGGCATGGAGTTATCGGTCCGATTGAACAGGTAGCAGATTATGGTGGAAATCTGGTTATTCAGCTTACTTACAGGGGAAAGGAAGTGCTTGTCCCTTTCAATGAAGAACTTTTGATCCGGTTTGATGATGAAAAGAAGGAAATTGAAATGCAATGTCCGGAAGGTATCTTCGATTTGGATTAAAAAACACAAAAACGGCGCAACATTTGTTAGAGAATTGATGTCTTTACTCATCGTTGAACAGAGATAGAAAACAAGACTCAAGAATTGCAAATTGAAACACATGAGGACAAAATCAAAATTGAGAAGTATTTTAATCGTGGCCGCTGTGATCTTTGGTAGTATTGGTATGGCCCGGGCGGCAGGAGAAACCCGCGAAGTTTCTGCATTTTCTGAAATCGCTCTCCGTGTACCGGCGAAGCTTTACCTCAAACAAGGTGAAAAACAGTCGATCGAAATCGTGGGCAAGGAATCGGCACTGGAAGATATTATTACCGAAGTGAAGGATCGCCAGTTGGTGATCCGTTTTCCAAGTAAGAATTATGTGTGGAAAGATTTTACTCCCGGGAAAATTGAGATTTTTGTTACTGTTCCTGAAATCAACGCGTTATCAGTTGCGGGTTCGGGCGATCTGATCAATGAAGGGGAGATTAGTTCAAGGATCCTTGATTTGCAGGTAAGCGGCAGCGGAAAATTGGTTTTGGATGACCTGAAGGCTGAACGGGTAAAAGCAATGATATCGGGAAGCGGAGACTTGGATCTGGCCGGAAGCGGAAAGGCGGTTGACCTGAGTGTCACCATTTCAGGATCCGGGAATTTTAAAGGTTTGGGTTTTGCTTCCGATGATGTAAACGTAAAAATATCCGGTTCGGGTGATGCGTTTGTGCACGCGGCAAACGCGCTGAAGATACGCATTGCAGGTTCAGGTGATGTGAACTACAAGGGGAATCCTTCGATCGACCAGTCGATTTTAGGGTCCGGGAAAGTGGCTGAGTATACCAAATAGAGCGTTATTTTCTCAGGATCTCTATTTGTCCGTCAACTCCCAGTTTGATGATGCTTGACGGAGAAGCAGGTGTGGGATCGTCCTGACGGTATCTCACCACGTAGCTGACCGAGTCCTTTATTTCGGCGCTGACTTCTGCAAACATGGCCGGCGAAGGCTCACCGCTGATGTTCGCAGAAGTTGACACAATTGGTTTTCTGAATCCACGGATCAGCCTTTGAGTGAAAATTTCACGTGTGATCCTGATCCCGATCGTGCCGTCTGCAGCGATCAGGTTCCCGGCCAGGTTCCTGACCCCGGGATAGATAATCGTCATCGGTTTATCGTTGACTTCAATCAGGTCGTACGCAATGGGAGGTACTTCCTGTACATAGCGTTCGATCAGGTTGATATTCTCCATCAGCACAAGCATGCTCCTGGAATCACTGCGCTTTTTGATCTCATAGATCCGGGTCACTGCTTTTTCATTGGTGGCGTCACAACCTAATCCCCAGATGGTGTCGGTGGGGTATAAAATGACCCCTCCCGTTTGCAGCACTTCCAGCGCTCTTTTCAGATCCTCTTCCATCATAACGTATCAAGTATCAAAATACAAGTATCAAGATTAATTTGGAGACCGGAAACCGGAAAAACTAAAACAACAATAACACCAACCCGAATCCTGTAATCTTTTCGTTATATTCTACTCAAATTTCCGGAGGGCGCCAAAATCGAGCGTGGCAAAGTAATCGTCGATCGTTTCGGCGCGGCGGATCTGAACCACGTCGCCATTTTCGCGCAGTAACAGCTCGGCCGAACGAAGTTTGCCGTTATAGTTGAAACCCATCGAATGTCCGTGGGCCCCGGTATCATGGATAACGATAGTGTCGCCGGGTTCAAGTTCGGGCAAAAGCCGGTTAATGGCAAACTTGTCATTGTTTTCGCAAAGCGAACCGGTCACATCATATAAAAATGTATGAGGACGGTTTTCCTTTCCCAGCACGGAGATGTGATGATAAGCCCCGTAAAGGGCGGGACGCATCAGGTTGGCCATGCACGAATCCAGGCCCGCATACTTTTTATAGGTTTCTTTAATGTGCAGGACTTTTGTTATCAAAAATCCATAGGGTCCTGTAATGACCCTTCCCGACTCAAAAAAGATTTTCAGCGGAGCCAGTCCGTTGGCGACGATAAGGCTGTCATATAATTCTTTAATGCCGCTGCTGACACGATTCAGATCAACAGGCCTATGTTCATTTTTATAGGGAATGCCGATCCCTCCCCCAAGATTGGCGAACTCGAAACGAATTCCTGTTTCCTTTGCAATTTCGGCAATCAGCCCGAAAACAATCCCGGCGGTTTCTACAAAATAATCGGCATCCAGCTCATTCGAAGCAACCATGGTGTGAATGCCAAACCGTTTCACTCCCTTTTCCTTCAGCATCCGGTAGCCTTCAAACATCTGTTCGCGGGTAAAGCCGTATTTCGATTCCTGCGGATTTCCGATAATGACGTTCCCCTCTTTCAGTGCTCCCGGGTTGTAACGAAGACATAACAACTCCGGCAGGCCCGCGTGCTTTTCAAGAAACGGAATATGGCTGATGTCGTCGAGGTTAATGATCGCTCCAAGTTCGGCGGCCTTTTTGAATTCTTCTGCAGGAGTGTCGTTCGAGGTGAACATGATCTCTTCCCCGCGCATGCCTACCCGTTCTGCAAGCTCCAGTTCGGCCATTGAACTGCAATCGATCCCCAACCCTTCCTTTCTCAGCAATTTCATTAAGAATGGATTCGGCGCTGCCTTGATGGCATAATATTCCTTGAATCCCGTGTTCCACGAGAATGCCTCGTTGAATTTGCGCACATAAGCCAGCATTCCTTTTTCATCGTAAATATGAAAGGGGGTTGGGTAGGTTCTTGCGATCTCCTCAATCTGTTCCCTGGTAAAGGGCAATTTCTTTCCGATCATTGTTTATTTTTTATTTGTTTAATTCGCCTAAAAGTTCCGGACTAAAATGGCCGGTGGCTATTTCACGGACCTCCCCGGTCATGTGGATCTGCCAGTCTTCGTCGACTTCAAGGATCAGGTACCCTCCCGGCATTTTAACGGTCATCCTGCGATTGGTCAGGCCTTTTTTTACCATCACGGCGGCCACTGCACTCGATGAGCTTCCGGATGCCAGGGTATAACCGGCACCCCGCTCCCAGATCAGGATTTCGACCACGTCAGGTGAAACAACCCGCGCGAACTGCACATTGATCCGGTTTGGAAACCTGGGATGGTTTTCAATCTGCGATCCGTATTGCATGATCTCATCAACAGAGAGGCTGTCTTTCAGGATTACGCAATGCGGGTTTCCTACCGATACACAGTTGATCAGGTAGCTTTTCCCGTCCAGCAACAGTTCTTCGTCGAGACATTCCGTATAGTCACTTTTCACAGGGACTTTTGCGGCTTCGAACACAGGTTTGCCCATGTCAATCCGTATCGTGCGGGCCTTTCCTTCTTCCTTTTCAGTCACTTTGGCGTGGACAATTCCGCCCAACGTGCTGATCGAGAACGAATCGGACCGGGTATAACCATGGTCGAACAGAAATTTGGCGAAGATCCGGAG
>CAZOYZ010000242.1:0-1503 GCA_964584045.1 uncultured Prolixibacteraceae bacterium
CCGGAATATTTTTAAGCGTTTCGAGCAGGAAATCCCAGAATTTTTGGACGGAAGCGATATTCACCTTCTCATCCGGGGAATGCGGAAAACGGATCGTAGGGCCAAAAGAGATCATATCCCAATGTGGATAAGCGCCTCCAAGGATGCCGCATTCCAGGCCGGCATGAACCGCTTTTACTTCGGGGGTTTTCCCAAACTTATTTTTGTATACCTGCTTCATGGTCTGCAGAACAGGCGATTCCATGTTTGGCTTCCACCCGGGATAACCCCCTGTAAGGATCACCTCGGCTCCGGCCAGGGTAAACAGCGCCTCCATCCTCCTGCCAAGATCTTTTTTGGCCGAATCGACTGAACTGCGTATTAAGAATGAGACTTCAACCGTGGCTGCCACGCCGTTTGAGCGGATCACAGCCATGTTACCGGATGTTTCCGTTAGCCCGGGAACATGATCGCTCAGGCGGATCACCCCGTTCGGACAGGCGATGACGCTTTTTGTCAGTTTAACCTGGGTGAGTTCATCCATTACCGTGGACGGCACGTCTGTTTCAGTCAACGTCACTTTCATTTCCGGTTCGGTAGCGGACAGCTCATGTTTGATCAGTTCGAATTCGGCTTCAATGACCTGCTTTAACGCGGAAGCTTTTGAAGCCGCCACCGTTAATATCCCCGTTGCTTCGCGCGGTATGGCGTTGCGCAAGCCACCCCCGTCGATCGATGCAAGACGGGCTCCGGCTGCCCGGAAAGACTCATCCGCCAACCGAAAGAATACTTTGTTCGCGTTCCCCCTCTGCAGGATAATATCCATCCCCGAATGGCCGCCTTTCAATCCGGTCACATCCAGTTTAAAAGCGCGGGAATCCGGCGGCGTCGATTCGGGGGCGTAAACAAAACGGACATTCACATCCTCTCCCCCTGCGCAACCTACGTACAATTCTCCTTCGTCTTCCGAATCCATGTTCAGCAGAATGTCTCCTTTTAAAATACCAGGTTTTAACCCTTTGGCGCCTCCCATGCCTGTTTCTTCGCTCGCCGTAAACAAGGCCTCCAGAGGACCGTGTTCGATACTGCGTGAAGCCAGTACAGCCATGGCGGCAGATACACCAATACCATTATCCGAACCAAGGGTAGTACCGTTGGCCTTTACCCACCCGCCATCGATATAGGCCTGGATCGGGTCGTTGAGGAAATCGTGAACCTTATCGTTGTTTTTCTGAGGCACCATATCCAGGTGACCCTGTAAAATAACGCCTTTGCGATTCTCCATACCCGGCGTGGCCGGTTTGCGGATAATGATGTTTCCGGCGTCATCCCTGATGGTTTCCAGACCCAATTTTTTACCAAATCCGTAAATGAAGTCCTGAACACGGTCTTCGTGGTGTGAAGGACGCGGGATCCGCGTGAGCTGATGAAAATTTTCCCAGATTTCCCTGGGTTCGAGTACGTGAATATTCTGATCCATTTTCTATTTTTTGAAGTAACGTTTGTCCGGGTATCAAAGTTCGG
>CAZOYZ010000242.1:1603-8023 GCA_964584045.1 uncultured Prolixibacteraceae bacterium
CCACGACCAGCAGGAATGATCCCAGGATCATAATACTTGCTCCTTTCCCTTTGTTATCGTACAGGTTTCCGAACAAGGGCGTAAGAATGATGGTACCAAAAGGAACAAAGCTGGGAAGCAATCCGGCCCATGCTTCACTCACGCCGAATTTATTCACCATCAGGTCAGGGCCGTATTTGAAAAACGGGAAGACCGCCGAATAAAACAGCAGGCAAAGAACAGCAATAAGCCAGAACCCTCTGTTTGTAACGATCACAGAAACATCCGAAAGTCTGAATTCTTCCTCTTCCGGCGAAGAAAGAGCCACACTGACCTGACTGTCCAGTTTGCGATCCATGAGGTTATAATAAAAAAAGGCGATCAGCCCGGCGATCAGCAGCACCATGGTGATCAGGATCCAGAACGGCACACTGGTCTTCGTGGCGATCAGCGCCCCAAAAGCAAGGGGTACGGCAGACCCCAAACGGGCGATAGCCACCTGCATGCCCAAAGCCAGGGCAACCTCATATCCTTCAAACCATTTTACAATTGCTTTGGTCACCACAATCCCGGCATATTCCGCCCCAATGCCAAAGATGGCGTATCCCAATGTCGCGAAAAAAACCTGCTCTTTTAACTGAAGAATTCCAAAGAAGTCAATTTCATTTTCCGGTGAAAAGAAGCCCTTAAAAGCCAGCCATTTCATGAATGCCCCAATGATCATGATGCCTGCCGAAGCCAGTGTACTGAAACGGATCCCCAGTTTGTCAAGCAGGTATCCAACGATTACGAGCATGAAAAAGAATACATTGAATAACCCATAGGCACTGGTCACCGTACCGAAATCGGTAGGGTCCCATCCATAGGTTCTTTCCAGGATTGGTTTCAGTGGCGATATCACTTCCGTGAACATATAGGCCGTGAACATCGTAAACGAAAGAATGAACATGGCTGTCCACCGGGCTTTTTTAGAGTCTCTCAGTGTTTGCTGGATGAGGTCGTCAGGCATAACTTTCTGTGATAGGTGCGATTTTCCGTTCTCCGTTTTTTCAATCCTTATTTCGGTAAGATACTTTTTATCCCTCCTGTTTTCGGATGGAAAATGATTCGGTAATTTCCGTCGAGCAATTCATCGGGCAGGTAGCTTGTGGTGCCAAACTGCGCAATGTCGGCTCTGGTGGCAGCCATCATCGTAAGTCCGTTCAGGATCCGGATCTCCGCTTTTCCCGGCATACGGTAAAGGACTCCGGAAACCGAAGGGGAGCCGGTTGCTGCTTTTGCCTGCGCGGAAGCCAGGTTATCCAGCTTATTCATTTCAATCACGATCGGCTTACCGCTCATGTCCGACACGGGCAGGATTCCTTTTCCCTCGGAAAAACGAAAGATGACTTCTCCCGAACCCGGATTAACCCCCGGGATGTAGTCAAAACAGTATTCGAATGTTTTCTTGTATGACTTTCCGATAAACAGGGCCACATATTCCTTTTCCAGCTTATCGAGTTCTTCCACCATCACCTCGTAAGCGCGCCCGTCAGGCAATTGTTCCTCATAACCGTTAGCCAATGTCTTGAAGCGGCGCTTCCGCAACTTGGTGATCGTATGGGCCGCTTCCATCACTTTTTCTTCAAAGGGCTTGATCACAAGCTTGTTCCTACTGGCAGAGTCAGGCTTTTCGAAAAAGGAATTCAGTGATAAATCGGTGAAAGGTATTTCCGGTGCCTTGGTATCACCCAAAAAGGTGGCCACGGGAAATTTTTCTTCCTGGCTTTCCGCATTAGCATTGATCCCGGCTAATGTCCCTGAAGGGGTAAGGTTGATCAACGCTGCAGCATGCCCCGACGTTCTGTAGACTTGTCCCGGGTCAGGCTCACTGAAAGTCTCCATACGAATATCGTTGATCGTCCATGTTTCCCGGTTCGACGACGGCGCGTCTTTGATACCCAGCATGGGTTCCGCATATTCATGATATGGGCCAAAAAAGAATTTTTCCTGGGTTGCGGTCACATAAATCCTTATACCGGTACGTGGTAAACTATAAACTACACCGTTGGTGAATGTCACAGGTCCTTCCTTTTTATCTGTCCGCTGCGCAACAACACTGCTGCTCAGAATCATTAAAATTAAACACAACGTGTATCCTGTCTTCATTTTTTATTTTTTCAGTTAAACCTCAAAAATAGCTTTTATCGTTTCAAAAAAAGAGATTTTCAGTCATAAAATCACCATTTTTTCCACTCATCCCTGATTTTACTTCGTGCAACCGCCTCCCGTCCGGCATCGGCCATACATGTTTGCCCTCCGCACTCAACGATTTCCGAGTCGAAGGAATGCCTTCCCCTGAAATTTTATCAAATCACCCGAAGTTAAAGCCTCCTGTCCTGTTCGTACGGCTGCCAGGTCTCCTGCCAGGCCGTGCAGGTAAACCCCGATCATTGCGGCGTCAGCAGGCGAATAAGGCTGAGCCAGGAGCCCAAGGATCAGTCCGGTGAGGACATCTCCACTGCCGGCGGTAGCCATTCCCGGATTGCCGGTCGTATTAAAGCAGACGTCACCATGGGGAAAGGTCATGCAGGTATATGCTCCTTTTAAAATGACAATCACTCCGTATTTTTTTGAGAAACTGATCTGTTGCTGTAGTCGTGACCACGAGTCGGATGTGGTCCCTGTTAACCGCTCAAACTCTTTTGGATGGGGGGTCAGGATCGCATTCTCCGGCAACAGACTGAGCCACTCGGGTTGACCGGAGAGGATATTTAAAGCGTCGGCGTCCAGCACGATCTTCTCCGGCTTCTTCTCCAAAAGGTCGCGCAATGCACGCTGTGAGTTCGGCTTCACACCGATCCCCGGTCCCACCCCGACAGCGGTAAAAAGCGACAACAGCGGGAACTCCGTGAACATCAGATCGGAGGCATCAGCTGAGCACATCGCCTCAGGAACGGCAACCTGAATGATGGGGACAGCCGGATTGGGCACATGAGTGGTCAGCAAACCGACGCCACTGCGCATACAGGCTTTTGAAGCCAGTATGGCCGCTCCTATCTTACAACGCGATCCGGCAATCAGCAGGGCGTGTCCGAAATTTCCCTTATGGGCGAACCGGCTCCGCTTTTTCAGTTTAGACGCGATAAAATCGGAGCTCAGAAAATAATACGGCGTTTCGACCGAGGCAATGGCCTTCGGATGCAATCCAATTGGCAAGACCTCCCATTCTCCAAGCAGTGGTTCATGTTCGGGGAAAAAGAAACTTAATTTGGGGAACTGGAAGGTCAGCGTATGCCTGGCTTTGACCACATTCGACAAAGAGTTTGAAGAATTGTCTTCGCCAAATAATCCGCTTGGGATGTCGATCGAGACCACGAAAGCACCTGACGCGTTGATGACGGCTACTGCCTTTCCGGCCAGACCGTCCAACTGCCGGGCCAGTCCCGAGCCAAATAAACCATCCAGTACTACCGCATCGGGTGAAATCAGAGGCAGGTCAGCTTCAGTGATAATCCGGGTTACTTTTACCTTCTTCTGATCTTCCAGCCGCCTGAAGTTAATGGCAGCTGATCCTTTCAGTTCTTTTCCAAGATCGAGCAGAAACAGCTCACAAAGGTAATTCCGGTTTGCCATCATCCGCGCAACAGCCATCGCGTCTCCGCCGTTGTTACCCGGCCCGGCAAAAACCAACAGCTTTTTTCCGGCGGGAATGCGATGAAGCAACCAGCTAACAACCTGAAATGCCGCCCTCTCCATCAGGTCTACGTCCGAAACAGGTTCATTGTGAACGGTATAGCGATCAATATCGGCAATTTGACGGGTCGTAAATATCTTCATAGACAATTTTTCCACTTCGGTGATTATTTCCCTTAAAATTACAGGAAAATTAATGGATCCGATCTTAAAATCAACCCATTTTTTTTAATAACCGGGTTTTGCCCCCGATAGTGGTTATTCCGGTCATACCTGCAATGGCCTTCAGTCCGCCTAAGCGCCGGAGCGTGAAGAATTTTGACGAGGTGGAAGCGTGAGACCCCATCTGCCTGAAGCTCCCTTCATGAAAAACCACTGATCAGGACGCAGAAGCATGATAAGGATCACCTTCACGGCTTATATTTTTGATATCTTTACACGTCTTAACCATAAACGGATGATATGAGTAAAGAGAAAAACAAAGCCTTCTTCGGACATCCTGTGGGGCTTTCCACCCTGTTTGCCAGCGAGATGTGGGAGCGGTTCAGTTATTACGGCATGAGGGCGCTATTGGTACTTTTTCTCACGGCTACCTATGCCAACGGCGGGTTTGAAATGGCAGAACTGGATGCCTTTACGATTTACGGAATTTTTACGGCACTGGTATATGTGACTCCGATTATCGGAGGGGTTTTGGCAGATAAGCTTCTTGGTCAGCGAAAATGCATTTTTATAGGAGCAATAACCATGGCAACGGGTCAGTTTTTTCTGGCCGCCAGCGCCATGTATGACGGCAATCCTGAATTCCGCCAACTGTTGCTTTTTGCGGGCCTGGGGATCCTGATCGTTGGAAATGGCTTTTTTAAGCCGAATATTTCAACCATGGTAGGGAAGCTGTACGATAATAATGATCCCAGAAAGGACGGTGGATTCACGATCTTTTACATGGGAATTAACATGGGAGCTTTCATTGCTCCGCTTATTGCCGGTAAGCTGGGAGAGCAAGTAGCCTGGGAGTATGGATTTATGGCGGCAGGTATTGGCATGCTCATCGGGACCACATGGTTCCTGTTCCGCGATCATACGCTGGAACATATCGGTATGCCTCCGAAATCGGCACCTGAAAGTATACGTTTGTCCGTAAAGGACTGGTTTGGAATAGTGGGATTCGTTCTGGGATCAGTTGCTCTGGTCTTTTCCGTACTCACCGGCTGGAATGCCCTGCAGGGAGATGCCCGGGGCTGGATGATCCGGATCCTTGCCACTGTGGGGATCCTCTATCTTCTAATGGATATCATCCGGGGTACGAGTGGTAAAACCGAGTGGAGTCGGGTCGGAGTGATCGTTATTCTGGCTGTTTTTCATACATTTTTCTGGAGCGGTTTCGAGCAGGCAGGTTCCACGTTCAACGTTTTCGCAAGGGACAACACCCAGCGCATGATCGGGAACTGGGAAATACCGGCTACTTGGTTCCAAAGCGTTAACGCCGTTTTCATCATCATCTTTGCCCCTTTATTCAGTATCCTTTGGATCAAACTCGACAGAAAAAAATTAAATCCGAATACCCCGATGAAGTTTGCATGGGGGTTGATCCTTCTGTGTATCGGCTTCGTGATCATGGCCATCGCTTACAGCAAATCAACAGCAACTCCCGACGGATCTGTTTTTAAAGTCAGCCCGCTGTGGCTGATCGCTGTATTCCTGTTTCATACGTTCGGCGAGCTGTGCTTGTCGCCCATCGGACTTTCGATGGTCACCAAGCTGTCTCCACCCAGGATCGTTTCGACCATGATGGGCCTCTGGATGGGATCGATCGCAGCGGGTAACTTTATCGCTTCACAAATGAAGGCGATCTCCATAAGCCTGGAGAAAACACTCCAGACAGAGATCCAGGTATTTTGGCTGATTGCTTTTCAGTCGGCGGTTTTTGCCCTGATTGCCATTGTCCTTTCTCCGTGGCTGAAAAAAATGATGAAGGGGATCAAGTGACCGGCTTACAATTTTTTGGTACCTTGTTCCCGGTTGATGACAAATAAGCAGTAATAAAAGTAAGATGGCAAAAAGCAAACATCCAAGAGGTTTAATGATCCTCTTTTTCACGGAAATGTGGGAGCGTTTTGGATACTACCTGATGCTCGGCATTTTTACGCTGTACATGATCGCCCCCGGATCGGGCAAATTCGCCGGACTTGGCATGACGAACATGGAAGCCGCCGATGTGTACGGCACGTATCTTGCCCTGGTTTACCTGACGCCTTTTTTCGGAGGGTTACTGGCCGATCGTTTTCTGGGGTACCGCAGGTCAATTTATTTTGGCGGCTTACTAATGGCCTTTGGCTATATCGGACTTTCCATCCCCGGCAGCATGCCGGCTTTTTACCTGTCTTTACTCCTGATCATCCTGGGCAATGGCATGTTTAAACCCAATGTATCGGTTTTACTGGGAAAATTATATGAAAAACCCGAATATGAGCATCTGAAAGATTCCGGATACAATATTTTTTACATGGGTATTAATGTCGGCGCCTTTGTCTGCAACTTTGTTGCAGCGTGGCTTCGGCTCACCTATGGTTGGGGTTGGGCTTTTGCTGCCGCGGGAATAGGCATGCTGATCGGTCTGGTCTGGTTTGCCTGGGGAAACTGGCAGGTGCCTGAGATAAAAGAAGCGGATCAGATCTCTCCAAAACGGGAAGGAGACCTCCCCTTCAGTAAAGTGATCATGTTTTTGTTTTTCCCGGCCTTTGTTGCGGCAGCCCTGGGGTGGCT
>CAZOYZ010000243.1:0-8016 GCA_964584045.1 uncultured Prolixibacteraceae bacterium
TCCTTCCTATTGGGACAGTAAGTCCCAGAAAAGGTACGGCCACAAATGAATCCTGATCCGGACCAAAAGGGATCCATAAACTGTAATCGAGGCTGACATTCCGGATCATACTTCTTCCTCCTGCAGAAAAGATTACCCCAACTTCGCCATCGGAAGTGATCATATGGTTTTCCGTGATGAAATAGCCTTTCGGACCGGTTCTGAACATTCCGCTGATATTGATGACCGGTATATTCATCCACTCATCATCTGCAAAGCCGTATGCCAGACCCAGGCTGACGTTCTTATCGCGGGATCCGAAGGTTGATGTACCATATAAAATTCCATATGATGCATTGTCTTCACCCACAACTGTCCCTAAAAGAGCCCCTGCTGCAAGATTAACCTGATTCTGAACAAGCGGAATCGAAAGCTTTGGTGTGATCCAGAAAGGCGTAGAGCTTCCTCCAAAAAGAAACAAGGGAACAGTACCCGCTCCTATTGAAAAGTTATCGGCTATTCCGTAAGTAAACTGATTGAAAAGGATCCAGACATTCTTGTAATAGGCCGATCCCTTTTCCAGCCCGTAAGCATTCGGAACAAGAAAATAGCTGGATGACTGTACATTGGGTAACCAAAAATCCTTGTTCCCTCTCCGATCTTCTTTAACTTCAACTTTTGATTTAATGTTGCCTCGCAAAATCTTAATCTCGCCATAATCTGTTGTTCTCAGGGTAAGGGCCTGCGAATCTTCGGCAATGATATGACCGACAAAGGCACTTCCGTCGTTTGTTTCAATCCTGTAGGTAATTGTGTCCGACTGATTCTGTCCGTAGCCCGTACAAAAATGAAAGACAGCAAGAATAAAAAAGAGGAAGGTTTTTGGCATCGCCTTTGGCTTTTATTTAATGACCATAAAAATAGTGAAACTTTGTTTATATAAACAGATTTGTCCGGTTTATATACCTACGTATCACAAAATCAGCTCCCCCGCGTTTTCCTGCGCAGTGATCATAAGATCATCACCCCTGCCGGATTGCCTTTAAAAAGCTCCGAAGTAAATTCATCGATCCGGTAAATGATCCTCAAAACCTGATGTCGATTCCATTCAGCAAATTTAATCCAATAATACCGAATGGTATCGGCGTCATTCAAAGCTCAATAAATCTGAACACATAAGTAAGTTGTTCCTGATAACCTTCGCGCGAGATCAGTGTTCGGGCGTTCCAATTCACCCCATCGGATTAAATTCAGAAAAAAGAACCTGAATGTCCTGTCATTCATCGATACGACCAATTTTTTTGATATGTTTACACCTGCTTTTATCAAAATAACTGTTGTGATCACACCAGCAAAGGAAAAAAAATGGGTTATTGACCTTACGAAAGGCAATCAGGAGGCATTCCGGAATCTCTTCGGCGAATATGCCAAACGCATTTTTGTTTTTGCCAAAGGATACCTGAAGTCGAACGAAGAAGCAGAAGAAGTGGTCCAGGAAGTTTTTATGAAAATCTGGTATGTCAGGGCCTCCATCAATACCGAATTGTCTTTTAAATCTTACCTGTTTAAAATTACCTACAATCACGTCCGGGAGATCTTCCTGAAAAAGAACCGGGAAAACAGTTATAAACACGACATCCTTGATCTGGCAGTCGACTTCGATAACCGCACGGAAGAAAAGATCGACTACCATTCCCTGCTTGAGCTGGTTGAAAAGCTCATCGATAAGCTCCCTCCCCGGCAGAAGGAAATGATCATTTTAAAGAAGAAAGATGGCCTGCCTGTAAAAGAGATCGCGAAAATTTTGGGAATTTCGCCCAGAACTGCTGAGAAGCATCTGTCGGAAGCATTAAAACGCTTAAGAGCAGAGCTTTCCGAAGAGCATATCGCAGGTCTGCTTTTCTTTTCCTTATTCCTTAGTCAAGGAAAAGTTTAAAAAATCACTTCGCGACTACGTGATTTTTTGTTCTCATCCCTATTACTGTATAAAGGGACTTAAATTGATCCGGTGAATATGGATGGGCTGAAGAATATACTGACTCATTTTTTTAAAAGCCGCTACAGCCGGCATGAATACTTTTCCGTTTATCATGGCTTTGAAGCAGGTGACAGAAACAAACCATTTTTGGAAGAGATGGAAAAACAGTGGAACGAACTGGATGCGGAAAAAGCGGAAGGCTTTAAACAGCAGCCCACCTGGAACAGGATCTCCAGGCAACTCGGCCTGCGACCCGCCGGTTCCAAAAGCACGACCGGCATGGTTTGGCACTTTGTTCAAAAAGCGGCTGCTATCCTGTTTTTGCCCCTGTTGATCACTTCTCTTTTCTTTTTCTATACTTCAAAGGAAAAACAGGCTGGAACAGCGTGGGCAGAAATCAAATGCCCGGCCGGAGTCAGGACTGAATTCCTGTTACCCGACGGATCAACGGGATTCCTGAACAGCCGGTCCACGTTAAGGTTTCCGGCAACTTTTGGTGACGAACGGGAAGTTCACCTGTCGGGCGAGGCTTTTTTCAATGTCGCCAAAGGCAAAAAAAGCAGATTCAGGGTCATCACACGACAGTTGGAAGCAGAAGTCCTGGGTACCAGTTTTAACATGATGGCTTATGAAGACCAGCCTTATGAAGAGATCACGTTGAAGACCGGAAAACTAAAGATCCTGGATAAGGATCATCAGGAACTCTTCGCCATGGTCCCGGACCAGCAATTTGTACTTGATATCGCAGAGAATCAGTTCAGCATCAGAAAAGTCAACACCCTCAATTATACCTCCTGGACGGAAGGGATCCTGATCGCTCAGAACGAGCGTTTTGAAGAGGTTGCGAAGAAACTAAGCCGGTGGTATGATATTGAAATAGAAATTGAAGACCCGGGGCTTAAGGACTACCGGTATTACGCCAAATTTAAAGACGAGCCGCTGAGCGAAGTACTAAAGCTGATCGCCATGACCGCCCCCATTCAGTATGAAGAAATACCCAGAATAAAACAAAACGACGGAAGCTTCTCAAAACGAAAAATAAAACTCAAATTAAATGAAAACAGAATAGAAAATTTTAACTGAACAGGAAGGTGCTGGCTACACCTCCCTGTTTGAAAAGCAGTGTAATCATCGCAATTAGTAACTACTTATCGATTCAAATGTATGAAAAAAAAGTTAATGAACGGGGTTGGTATGTCCAACTTCTTAAAAGTGTTTAAAATTATGCGAATAAGTGCATTTCTCATCATGGTGTTTGTTCTGCAGGCCTGGGCCTCATCGTCCTATTCGCAGGGAAGCATTACTCTAAGTATCAAAAATGCCAGGATTCTGGAAATTCTGAACAGGATTGAAAACTCATCCAACTATTATTTTCTGTTTAATAAGGACTTAGTCGATGTTGACCGGATGGTCTCAATCTCGGCGGAAAACGCTACCGTAGACCAGGTCCTGACAGAACTGTTCTCGGACACCAACGTGAAATTTGTGATTGCCGACCGGCAGATCGTGCTGACTACCGAAAATGAGGGGCCGGCACAAAGCGGACAGCCGAACCAGATTTCCGGTACGGTCACGGACACTTCCGGAGCGCCGCTCCCGGGCGTTTCGATCGTCATAAAAGGGACAACCCTGGGAACCGTCACGAACGTCGATGGGAGATATTCACTTTCAAATGTTCCGAAAGATGCGATCCTGACCTTTTCGTTTGTGGGAATGAGGAACCAGGAGATACCCTTTGCCGGAAAAACGGGGATAGACCTTGTCATGGAGGAGGAAACTTTCGGTCTGGAAGAAGTGATCGCGATCGGCTACGGCACCCAGAAAAAGGTTAACCTGACCGGTGCGGTCGAAGCCGTGGGTACTGAAGTCTTTCAAAACCGTTCAACCTCCAATACCACGCAGGCCTTGCAGGGTGCCATTCCTAACCTGAATATCAAATTGGAAGACGGAAAGCCCACGCGATCAGCGTCCTACAATGTACGCGGGCAGACTTCCATCGGTCAGGGAGGAAGCGCGCTGATCCTGATCGACGGCGTAGAGGGTAATCCCTCCTTTTTGAACCCCAACGACATTGAAAGCGTCAGTGTGCTGAAAGATGCCGCGTCGGCGGCCATCTACGGTGCAAGAGGTTCCTTCGGTGTGGTGCTGATCACGACCAAGCGGCCGCAAAAAGGCAAAACAACGATCAACTATACCGGCAATTTTTCTGTTCAGTCCTTAGCCAGGGAACCGGAATTTGTCACGGACGCGGTGACCTGGGTGGAACACTTCAGAATGTCCTATTATAACCGGCAGGGAACAGTCCCCACCTCGATCAATAACAATACGCAGTTTTACAGTGATGAGTGGCTGGAACAGCTGAAAGCGTGGAAGGCTTCGGGTGAAGGCCCCAAAGTGGAAGTCGCGCCCAACGGAGATTATGAATATTACAGCAACACCGACTGGATGGACCTTCTTTTCAAGGACCACACCCTCGCGCAAGACCATAATCTGGCTATTTCAGGAGGCAATGAAAAGGCCGATTTTTATGTTTCAGGACGTTTCTATGATTTTGGCGGCATGTACAATTTTGATCCGGATACCTACTCCTCTAAAAACTTCCGGGCCAAAGGATCGCTGCAGGCCTATGAATGGCTGCAGATTACCAATAACATGGAGTTTGCCATAACTGATTACCATATGCCCTTTTCAGCGCAGGGACGCAGCGCCAATATCCAGCGCTATATTGAAGTGAACGCTTTTCCAAGTTTGCCGATGTACAATCCCGACGGCACCTATACCCGCGGCGGCGCAGCTACCATGGGTGCCTTCGCCGACGGGAATAACTATCAGGAAGAAAAGAAGAATTTATTCAAAAATACGACCGCTTTTCACACGAACTTCTTTCGCAACACCTTCCGCGTTAACGGCGACTATACCTACCGCTACGACACACGCGACTTCTTTTGGAAGCGGGTGAAAGTCCCCTATTATCAGAAAGCGAACGCCACAAATCCGTCTTATATGGGTGACATCAACGGTATTATCTATGAGTGGATGGGGCACACGACCTACACCGCGTCCAACATCTATGCCGAATACGAAAACACTTTTGCGGGGAAGCATTATCTGAAAGCCATGGCGGGCTGGAATTACGAAACTTCTTCGTACAAAGCCAACAGCATTGAACGTAACCAGTTGCTGCTTGAAAGTGCCAGAAGTGTCCAATTGGCCACAGGCACTTCGATTATACCGGGGGCGAGCGTGTCAAAATGGAAAACAGCAGGAAGTTTCTTCCGGGTTAACTATGGTTATCAGGACCGCTACCTGCTCGAAGTAAACGGCCGGTACGACGGTTCATCGCGATTCCCGACCAACCAGCAATGGGGTTTCTTCCCTTCCATTTCGGGCGGATGGAGGTTGTCTGAGGAACCTTTCTGGGATGTGAACAAAAATCTCTTCTCCGATGTCAAGGTTCGCGCTTCGTATGGTTCGCTGGGTAACGGAAATATTTCACCGTATCAGTTTCTTGAATTGCTCAGCATCGGCACGTCGGGACGCGTTCTGGACGGTGCGCTGAACAAGAAAACAAATGCCCCTTCGCCGATTCCCGACGGACTGACCTGGGAAAAGGCCACCACCGCTGACTTTGGACTTGATTTCGGAATGCTGCAGGGAAAATTCCGGTTTACCGGCGACTATTATATACGGAAGACAACCGACATGTATGTGCCCGGGCCTACGTTGCCGCAAATTTTCGGGGCTCCTTCACCCAAAGGAAATTACGCCGATATGACGACCAAAGGATATGAAATCACACTGACCTGGGAAAATCAGTTTTCACTGGGCAATAAACCCTTCCGTTATCAGATACGCGGCACCTTCTTTGACTATATATCGGAAATCGACAAGTTTAACAATCCTGACAAAAAACTCGCAGACCACTATTCCGGAAAGACCATCGGTGAATTGTGGGGCTTCGAAACCGACGGCCTGTTCCAGGAAGATCCGGAACCAGGCGAATACATCAACACCATTTTCAATACCTCTGCCGATGCCAAGTGGCGTGCGGGCGACCTGAAAATCCGCAATCGCGACAACAGCGCCGACAACATGATCACGAAGGGCGAACAAACCGTGAATAATCCCGGCGACATGACCATTATCGGCAATACCGAGCCCCGCTATCAGTACAGTTTCACCCTGAGCGCCGACTGGAACGGATTCTTCTTCTCCGCGTTCTTCCACGGAGTGGGGAAGCAGGACTGGTATCCCGGATCCGAAACTGCCTTCTGGGGACAATATAACCGCGGGTACAACCAGATGCCGGCATGGCACCTGGGCAATTACTGGACCGAAGATAACCGCGATGCGTATTTGCCACGGTATGCGCAGTACAACGGCACCCTCGGATACTCCAATTATGTGCCGAACGACCGTTATCTTCAAAAAGTGTCTTATTTAAGGCTGAAGAATCTGCAAGTTGGGTACACGCTGCCCACCCAATGGGTCTCGAAGGTTGGTATGAACAACGCCCGCGTCTACGTCAGCGGCGAAAACCTGGCCAGCTGGTCTCCCCTGTACAAAAGGGCTAAAAACTTCATGGATGTGTCGACCGCTGCCGGCAACACCGATTCGGACCTCAACAGCAGTTACAACCAGGGAGCGGGTAACAGTTATCCGTTGCTGAAAACCATTTCATTTGGTGTTTCGATCACTTATTAATTCTTAAAACAGCAGATTATGAAACGTATGAAAAAATATATCTTACTCATTTTGGGAATCGCTTTTTTTACCACCGGCTGCGAGATGGACGAATCGCCTGTCACCCAGACCGACAAAGACGCGATATTCAGTTCGGAAGAAGGGCTGAAAGCCTACTCGATGTCCTTCTATGACATGTTTCCCAATGCGACTGACCAGGCGATCGTTGAACAGTCGCTGGTTGACTACGGAGCCACCAATACCCTCAGCGGTTTTACCCTGCTGAACGCCTATAGTGAGAATAACTCGTCGGGCTGGAAGTGGGAGGACTGGGAGCCTCTGCGTAGCATCAATTACTTCATTGCCAACTGTACGGATCCCTCTGTTCCTGAAAATGTCCGGAACAACTATCTGGGCCTTGCCCGCTTTTTCCGTGCCTGGTTTTATTATGAAAAGGTGCTACAGTTTGGCGATGTTCCGTGGGTGGATCATGCACTGGACCCTGCCGAGGAAGCTATTTTGTATGCCCCGCGCGATTCACGTGAACTGGTGATGGGAAAAGTGTATGAGGACCTGATGTTTGCCGCGCAGCACATCAGCCGGACGACCGATGCCGCGCAATGTACACTGGTCACCAAATGGGTAGCCTGGGCATTTGCCTCGCGTGTCTGTTTATTTGAAGGGACTTTCCGCAAATACCACAACCTGAACCTGGCAACGTCTGCCAGTGTCTGGCTGAAACGGGCTGAAGAGGCAGCATACAAGGTCATGCAGGAATCGGGCAAATCACTGAATGCCAACTATCGCGCCCTGTTTACCAGCGACAACCCGCCCGCATCGGAAACCATGCTGGCCATCGCGTCAAGCGCCGCGCTGGGCGTCAAGCACAATGCCAACTGGCGGTGGACCTCCGAAACTTACGGCACCGGACTGAACCTGATCCGGTCGTTTATATGCACCTATCTGCAAAAAGACGGCACTCCTTATACCAGCCGTCCGGGTTGGCAGTATGAAGATTTTTACCAGGAATTCCAGAACCGTGATAACCGGTTGAATGCCACGCTTCGTTTTCCCGGGTACATGCGCGAAGGAAAGATCGCCCTGCCGGTATACAGCGGTTATGCCCGTTTGGGCTATCAGCCCATTAAACTGTGCGTGGATGCGACCATTGGCGACAGTCAAAGCGAAAGTACCCACGCCATTCAGCTGGTTCGCTTTGGAGAAGTCCTGCTCAATTATGCGGAAGCAAAAGCCGAACAGGGTACGCTTACCGATGCCGACTGGGCCGCTACCGTCGGTAAACTGCGGCAGCGTGCCGGGATCACCGGCGGACTCAACGCAAAGCCGGCTGTGGTTGATCCGTATCTGAAAGACAC
>CAZOYZ010000244.1:0-7947 GCA_964584045.1 uncultured Prolixibacteraceae bacterium
AAACACCACAATATTGTCCGGATGCTTCATGTCTATTCTCGAGGAAAAGTCGTAAAGTGAACGCTGCAAAAAATACCGTCATTTATCGTCAGGCCACAGTTTAAATGTTTCAATGGCATGATGCCCTATAAGCGTATTGAACGACTGTTTTGAAACCGGAATAGCTTTACCCTCCTCTTCGATGATATTTGTGCGCTCAGCTCTGTCAATGTTAAAAAACGTGTTTAGTTTTACATAACTGTCGTTCCCTGCAATGTCATATACCCGGACAATTACGCTGTTGTCATCTTCACACTTTTTGACCGTACTGAGAAGGATGTTGTTGTTTGACAGGTCAAAGAAACTTTTCTCTGAAGACAATTTCCCATCCCTGCTTTTATTCATGACAGGGATTAACGGATTATTTGCCTGAAGTGCTGATCTGTAGCCGTTTTCCCATCCGGCCACATGGGAAAAAACAGAGAAACGATAATGATGATCGCCATCCTGCAAATACCAGTTCCCGTCTCCATGGCAACTTCTCCTTGAAGCAAGCAATACAGGCTGAATAACCGGATAACTTATAGTTTCACCGGTAGGATCAATATGATCAAAAACAGCCACGCCTGAACTCATTGTAATTCCGATTTTATCGTTATTTGTTGAAATGAAGTTTTGAACTTCCCTGGGATGAACGTCTTTACATTCGGTCGTATGGCGCCAGCCAGCTGCTCCTTTCATTTCATCTTCACCAATGGTCACTGTGCCCATGGGAACTTCATAAGTGACTTTTGCGTCCTGCATATTTAATGGCAGGGCGAATCTGAATTCCCGGTATTCTCTTCCATTCCATTCCAGCAAGTTCACGTTGAAGTCAATTCGTTTAAGGTGATGATAGATGATAACCTGTTGTTTAATCCGGGCATCTTTAAATAGCAGTCCTGTTTCATACTCAGCAAATACCGGACCATTGGCAATTAATTTCCAGGATACGGGATGTAAGCTCATTTTATCAAAATCTTCCAGCGAAGGCTGTTGAACATCCGCAAATTCGCCTGCGCCAAACCCAACCGATTGCAGATACAAAATATCGCCGCCTTTGAATTTTTCATTGATGATCAGTTCTTGTTTTAATTGTTTGTCGTAGATGTGGTCCAGACCACCTTCCCCAAACGTCAGCCTGTAATAATCATTCTCATACGTGAGATTACCTGCATTATGCGTCTGAGTGTTTTGGACGTTGTCGTTCGGAGATGTGATATAATAGGTCTTGTAACCAAGCGATGGTACGTCCTTGGCAATAAAAACAATCACATACTCTTCATTATTTTCTGAACGGACAACCTGATGGGGGACCACTTTCCCCTCAGGGTCAACTACCGAGAAATTGTCATCTTCAGCTATAATTTCTACTTCAACCGGATCGGTTCGCTTCCAGGAAAGGGTATTAAAAAGAATGACCGGCTTTCCTTCCTGATCATTGGTGTTCACATGCAGGGACAGATCATGAAGTGCCTTGTCAAGCAACTTTTCTCCCTGTTTTTTTGCAAAATCAAGTTTTCTTTTAAATACAAGATCTGTAATCTGTCCGTTTTTCCCTCCCCAGCCATGATCGTCATAAACAGACGCAGCCCAGGCTTCTTCAAGTTCCTTTGCAGGATAATTGGCAAACGATCCGTCAAGGACGGCGTTTACCACGGCGAACATCTCCACTGCAGGCAGTAATCTTCCCGCCTCCCTTTTTGAACGAATAGCCTGATGATGCGTCGGACCATGAATGTAAAGCCACAGGTTGGGTCTTTCTCCGGAAACAGTTTTCAAAGTTGCACCGGAATTCGCAATCCGGTCAAAAAACTGTTGTGAAGAAGAATATCTGATTTTCGGCAATAAAGAGAGTGAGTTCTGGCTTACTTTCTGAATTTCCTGCTTCTTTCTCATGAAGTTGATCGTATCCAGAAAATGATCAAAATTAATTGGACCGGTATAGTCCTCGGAAAATAAAACTCCATTCACAGGTGGAATTTTGTACTGTTCATATACCGGTTGCCATGCTTTTGCTTTTTCATGAATTAACCCAAGAAATTCATGCGTATTTTTTGCGTATTTCAATTGATGCAGATCATAATAGTGATCCATGCTCCAACATAAAACTTTACTCCCGTCAGGACTTGCCCAATTGAATAAATTTCTTTCATGACGACTTAACAAAAGATAGGGCACCTTTGCTTTTGCGAGGATCTGCGGCATTTGCAGTGCCCGGCCCGGGACGTCAACATTATAGGCAACTTTAGCAGATGCTCCGGGGATCATCTTGCGGACCCGCTTTGCCCCAAGATATACCTGTCTGACCAGTTGCTCCCCGGAAAGAAGCGATTCATAAGGTTGATTATACGTGGCTCCCCAGTCTAAACGGCCCAAAGCCGTTAATTGATATACTTCATTTTTTTTCTGAGGTTGCCGTTCCAGAAATTCATCCAGATAAAGCACATTTTCCATACTGAAACAGACATCTTCTCTCATTTTCATCCTGTCCAGCGCAGGCAATAAACAATCTTTCTCCCTGAATTCAGTAGTCTTTTCGGGCGTATCAAACCATGCGATGTCATTATGGCTCGATGCGACAATAAAAATTTCACCATTTGCAAAATAATCCCATTGAAAAGACGAATCATTTGCGACCGCCGCGAGGTCGGGAATAAAACTTTCCCCTTTTACATTCTTTTCTCCGGCATTCAATACATTTGCCATGGTTAAAGCAACAACACAAGAAAATATTCTAATTCTTACCATACAATAGTTAGTTAGTTAGTTAAAAACAATGTTAAATAATTGATAATCAACGAAATAATTGACTTAAAAATCTAATTAAATTCCTGGTAATCAGTATCTTAATAGGATTTGCCAGATTCTATACAAGTATGATTACCAGGGAATATAAATTTTATAACAAATTAATTATCACCACTTTGTATAAAATATCAAATCTAAATAAACTGGCTTTCCACTTCAACACCTCCCTGACAGCAATCAATATTGCTAAAGTGGAAGGCTGGCTTAGTATCCCCAAATTGATCAAACGGATAAGATTCATATCGATGGCCATTTCATTAACGTGGCGCCTGCCCATAAATTTGAAGTATAATGATACGAACTCATAAGTCATTCTTCTACTGATTTGTACATATAATAAAAAAGAATGACTTAACTAATCGGTTGTTTTCATTTTTCATTGCACATTTTTATGAAAATTACGGATCTACTATGCAAAGGGCGCTATCTTATGCCTCCTCTATTTAACCGGATCATACTTTCGACATTTTCTTTGGTGATCAACCCGATGCCTGCATCTATATTGGAAGGAGCGAGCCCAAACCTGCATAAAAGTGTTAGCTGGACAACCGGATAAAAACCCTGAATATACGGCTGCTGATCAATTGTTAGCTGAATAATGCCCTCCTGAATCAGACGAAGGATATCTGTTGACAAATCAAATCCTGCAACCTGATAACCCTGACCTTTAAAATATTCTTCAACAACCAGACCAGCGTTCTCCGTATCGACCTGACCGGTTCCTAAAATGCATTTTGTTTCAGGGTGTAGCTTCAGCTTATTGCGGATCAATTCTCTGGAATGCTCAGGATCAATTCCTGTTACAAGAATTTCCCAGGTTATGTTTTTCCCTTTAAAGGCTTCCTGTATACCCTTTAACCGCTCATCCAACGCCGTGATCCCTTCAGAATGAAGTAAAACCAATACTTTACTGTTTTCGGGAATATATTTCCTCATATAATTCCCAACTGCTTTTCCTGCCTTTGGAAAATCCTGAACAACAGCACTTATCCGTGAATTGGCTGTCTGATTATCATCGACGTTAAATGCAACTACCGGTACACCCTTATCCATCGACATTTTAACAACATCGTCAAAAGCGACAGGATCATTGATACTCAATGCCACGCCATCAACTCCTTCGTCCAAAACCTGCTTCACAAGGTTTACCTGTTCATTCAGGTTAACCTCCTCCGTGCCGGTAAACCGGCAATTCACCTGCATTAAATTTGCAGCATCATTCATCCCTTTCTTCACAGGGTCAAAAAATGCCTCATTGACACATGGCGCTATAAATACGAAATTAAGCTTTTCCTTCTCTTTCGTTTGATGATAAAATAACGGATCATATTGTCCGGCAGGAATTACCTCCTCATACAAAAATACCGTCTCATTACCCTTTAACGAAACCGATTCACCGGATATTGCCTTCTTATAAGAACCTGAAAAAAAATTGATCGCTGCAAAAAACAGAAAAAGTGATAATGAATAATTTTTGTAATTATTCCTCATGTTAGCCTGTCTAATCATTTTTTACTCGAATGTCTTTAAAGAGTATATCCATACTGGTCCAAGCAAACCCGATTCCTGCAAGGGATCATCCTTCTTCCACAAACGCCATGTGGTAAAAGTACAGCGGCCAGCCGGACTCTCCTGATCCTTCATCACCCATCCAGGCCAACTTTTCAGAGCACCATCTTCATTGCGCTCACTGTCTTCACCCAGATGTTCATCCCCGATCATCCGGTTGATCCACAAGTTCACCACATCAATTTGTAAATGATTCTCTCCTTGTTGAACCAAGGACGTAATATCGGTCCTGTAAGGTGGTTTCCAGCATATCCCGGCTTCTTTTCCATTAACAAATACTTTTGCCATTACGGCAACTTTACCCAAATCCAAATAAAGCCTCTCCCCTTTCTGAGGAAGACCCTCAGGTAACGTAAAGGTATTAAAATACTTCGCTGTCCCTGAATAATAATTGACCTCTTTATTATCATACTCAGTCCATGATTCCAGCTTGCCAAGCTTTACTTCTGCCGGTGCCCGGCTCCCTTCAGGAAATTTTAACTTCCACTGTCCGGCAATGGTTATTGCCTTTTGCTGTGGTAAAATAGCGATCCTTCGGACCTTTCCATCAGCCAGGGTGAACTCATAATCCCCGGGAAGGGTTATCTCTCTTTTTGTCAGATCAATCATGTCCCGGGAAGTGTGTCCTTTTCCTGTTTCAAATGAAGCAACACCTCCCCGGTACAGCACTTCTCCGTTTCTCGCGATTTGAATCACCCTTTCCGGATCAGGATGATCTTCCGGAATAAATACCACAAAACCACTGCCTATGGGGTCCAGCACCAGCGGAACTTTTATAGTACCGTTACCTTCAGAAGCATAAGCAGTCATTGGGTTCATTCTTCCTGTCTCAGGATCCCACCACTGCGGTTGTTTCCCTTTTACCCGGAAACTGCAGTTGGCGACAACGATCGAATCTGCACCACTGGCGACAAAATAGATATCTGTGTTTCCAACACTCCTATGAATGTATTTCAGTTTTTTATCCGAACTGAAGTCAAAGACGATACTCATTCTTTTTAAGGCTTCTTCCGGCGATATCCCCCTGAATACCCTGCCTCTCCCTACTTGGCGATCCTGAACAGGAACAGCTGCTTTGCCCCATAATTCTTCTGCAAACTGTTTTAGCCGGTCATCGGCTGCCGGGTAGTCCGTCAATCCCGGGGTAGCCACCGGTGGTTCTCCCAGTATACAGGCTCCCTGAACAACCAGATCCCTGATCTGCCTTAATTGCTCTTCCGTCATCGTCCCAAGATGGGTCAGCACCAGCAGACGGTATCTGTTCCCCGCACCGTCTGTGAGCAAACCGTTTTTTACCGTCACTTTTTTAAAAGCATCCGGGCTGCAGGCATTGTAATCATATCCGGTTATATCCATCGTCCTGAAACGGTAGTTGGGCTCCTCAGGCTGAAGGTTCAGCACATCGGCCACCAAGTCTCCCTGTCTTAACAGGTACTGGCAGCGGGCAAGATAAGTGTGCCAGGGCAGCAAGTAATTCCACCACGTCTGGGTCCGTTCATAGTGCAAGCCCCATGGCCCCATCGACATGCCCGGCTTTTGATTCTGCCAGGGCTGCATAGCATAACGGTGGAAAATGAATTTATTGATCCCGTTACAAAAAGCGCTGTCACCCAAAGCCTTGATCCTGGCCGGATGCAACAGCCATTTTTCAGAGTCGTCCGAAGTAAAGCTTTCGGCTGCAACAACCTGCTGGCCATTGATATGCGCAGCCGATGCCATCGCTTTCATCGTATGATTCAGGCTGTCTACAGACTTCCAGGCATACGGGGTCCAGAATTCGGCAATGGGTTCATCCACATGGTTGGCTGCATCCAGGTCATTTCCAATGGTAGTATAAGATTCCATTGAAAACTTCATACCGTATCGATGACACAGTTGCTGCATTTCTCCCACATAATTCTGAACCATCAGTTCTGATACAGTCTGGCGTACATCCCACAGGAAGCGCTCGGTCTGCTGCGGGCTCCCGATTATCCTTCCACTGAATACAGGAAGATATGGGATAAGATCATAACCTCTTCTTTTTTTAAATTCTTCACGCATGTTTGAAGTCCAGTTCTGGGCGCCCACTTCCCAACTGTCTATGTGGAAAGTTGAAAGCGTTTTTCCAGCCTCTTTACCCGCCAGTTCCAATAGTTGTTTTAGCAGGCCATCAAAATGCTTCCGAATACCATCCCGGCTTAGTTTATCGCAGTCAGGACCTTCGCCACCCAATGCCGACGGCCTGTTTACACTGCCGGTCCATGTATGTCCATAACGCAGAACCGTCCAGTTCCCTTCCGGGACCTTCCATTGTAAAAGCCCCTGTGTATTCATATAATGACTGATGTCAATCACTCCGTCCCCTGGCAGGATAACTCTTCCAGGAGCTTCTGTATCAAATCCTCCGTTTACCCCTTCATTTCCATACCAGCCCAGAGAAAATAAGGCTTTTTCCTGAAGATTCATAATCTGTTGCGGGGTTTGTAATCCTGAATCCCGGACGGCCAACACAGCTACATCACGGTAATAATCACCTTTGGATGGGGGCTGTGTCAATACGATATCAGTCATTTTGCCGCCATCCACACGGGTCTCGCTAAATGTCAGGGTTTGCATAGCATATTCAGGAGTGATCCAAGGCCCGCCGCTCCCATTCCAGCCGGCATCATTGTTCATATTGATCTCAAGACCCAGCCTTTTTGCTTCCTGAACCGCAAAACCGAACATCTCCTGCCACTTTTCATCCATAAACGGCATTGGTCCCGGCGGTGTTCCCTGGTTGACATCCATGATCAGCACCCCGCCAATACCAACACGTTTCATTGCCTCGAGATCAGCAGTAATCCCCTCACGGGTCAAATTACTGTTCAGCCAGAACCAGTAAACCCAGGGATGGGCCCATTCCGGCGGAGTAGTAAATTCTTTTTGCATCTGAACAATCGTAGCGGAATTCGTCAACAACGACTGGGATAATGATCCCAAATACGTTAAAATAAAGATCCCGCAAAGAGATACTTTAAGAAAAATATATCTGAAATATTTCAATAAAAAAGTATCAAAAACAAGATCCCGAAATATTATGTCTTTCATGATTAATATCCAATTATTCCTTTACCTCACTTATTCTCAGCAATACAACCCCGTGAAACGGAACCGGCGTTTCAAAGCTGTTTTCATAGATGCCCAAATCCTTTTGCCGCCACACATCTCTTACTTTGAATTTTCCACTCATATTTACCTCCGATGCTCTGAAACTGATCATCTTCGGGGCCGGCCGGTTATCCCAAACAAATTGATCGGCCGGGTCTTGCGACCGATCAACATCCGACATCCCATCGGCATCCCCGTCCACCAAATTCAGGTCTTGTGTATTGACATCCCCTGATACATAAAACAGACCCACTGCCTTTGCCCCGCCTTCCAGTTCTTTGACCATCACCAGCTCTTCTTTGTCCTTTCTTATGATTTGTGCCTGGCGCCCCAATATATCCTGATCGATATCAATGACTTCGTGGTTGCACAGAACATTTAAAGTGAAAGGGTCAAGCCGGCTCATATCTCCGCTGT
>CAZOYZ010000245.1:0-7935 GCA_964584045.1 uncultured Prolixibacteraceae bacterium
TCCATGAGGATAAAAATCGTTCAGGGTACTTTTAAGATAGCTGAACCCCCGGTAAGACAAGTCAAACCAACGATCACCCTCCAGAATAAACTCTTTTTGCCGTTCGCCTGCCAGGGCGTCGTTCATCTGTGCCTTGGTATAATTGGAAGGCAACGGCCCTAACCCGACCCTTCCCCTGACCTCATTGATGTACGGGTAAGCATTGGCCGTGCTGCCGGTCTGGTTTAACGCATCGGCATACATTAACAGGACATCGGCGTAACGAAGGATGATAAAATCAGAACCGGAATAAAAATCGGCTGTGGTTTTGATATCCAGGTATTTTTTTGAATAATAAAAGGTCACTTCGCCGACTGATCCAAACACGATGTCCATGGAATCGATCAGTCCCTTTCTCTTATCCTGCGAAGAAAATTTAGACACCGTGTACGGTTCAAGGACCCAGTCGCCGCCTCCGTTATCGCTTGTCGTTACATTGGGCAAGATGCCTCTCGAAAAGCGGGGCAACGTTCTGCTCGTAAACGGAGAGTTTTCCCCTCCTACCCGCTCATAATTGACAGCAAACAATATTTCGTGGCTGTAACCATCGGGGTCATATAAGTCCTCCAACTGATCCTCCAGTTCCAACCCGCTGTTATTCACGATGTCAGCAAGCGTAGTCAACGCGTTTTGATAGTCGCCTCGTTGCAGGTAGACTTTTCCCAGAAGTGCTTTTGCCGCCGCCGATGTCACCTTTCCCTTCGCTTCCTGAGTCTGTTTTGCCGACCTCTTTGAATCAATATCGAGAACATCTTTTAAATCACTGATGATGAAGTCGTAGATCTCATCGACAGAAGAACGGCCCACCGAATAAATCTCACTGAGGTTCACAATTTCCTGTTCATATTTGGGAACCCCGCCGTAAATGCGTACCAGATTAAAATAAGAAAGAGCCCGGATGAATTTGGCCTCCTTCACAAAGACTTCCCGTGCAGATTCAGGAACCTCGGACTTTTCAATACGCGTGATGATGATGTTGGCATACGAAATGGAATAATAACACGCCCCCCAGAAATTCTTAATACCGCTGGAATTCGTCGGGATATTAGCGCTTTTGAAATTGACATAATCACCGGTGACGTAGTAATCGCACCACACGTTGTCCGTCATCAAATCGGTAAACGTGATCAGGGTTTCATATTGGGTCTTCAACGATCTGTAACAGGCCGCGATGGAAGCCTGGAAATTGTCTTCTGTTTTATAAAACTTATCGTAGGTTAAGTCTCCGGGGTGTGTTCTCTCAAGGAACTCCTCGCACCCTGCCACAACCATCAACAGAAACATGATCGTCAGATATCTTTTTATGATCTTCATAATGATGAATCTTTAAGAATTAGAAATTGATATTTAACCCCACCGTATAAATACGTGACAACGGATAAGTGCCGAGGTCGTTCCCAAACTGGGCCGTACCTGCTGCCCCTCTGGTCGAATTGGATTCGGGGTTATAAAACGGGTAGTCGGTGAAGGTATGCAGATTTTGTACACCCAACGTAACCCGCAGCTTTTCAAGACCCATCCGCGAACAAACCTGACCGGGAATATTGTACCCCAGAACCACGTTTTTTATCCGGAGGTAAGATGCATCCCACACAAAATAGTCATTATTCGAGTGGCGGGGACCGCTGACCTGTGTGCTGGGAAAAGCCATATGCAGTTCGTCGCCATGACCATAACGATTGTCAAAATAGACCTGAAGCGTGTTTTCCATCGGCCGTAACAACGCTGCCTGCCGCGCGCCGACCATCACCTGCGAAGCACCGTGACTTCCGTTTAAGAAAACGGTCAGATCAAAATTCTTATACTTCAGGTTTGTCGTGAAGCCATAAGTGAAGTCGGGCAGGATATTACCAACTCTCTGCATATCGTCATCATTCAGCATCCCGTCTTTTTTGTAATCTTCAAAGATGGTATCGCCAATTTTGGGATTATTGGAACCGGGGAATTTAGTGAGTTGTTCCTGTGTCTCATAGTTTCCAATCGCTTTCCAGCTATAAATTTCAAAAGCCGGATGCCCCTCAATGATCCGGATCGTCCCTGCGCCCGGGAACCCTAAACCATACCTGATCTCACCGGTGGCCGTAAACACATCGCCTACCTTATTCTTGATTTTTGTGAGGTTAAAACTCGTGGTCCAGGAGAAATCTTTTGTTTCGATATTGACGGTATTCAAAGCGAACTCAATCCCTTTATTGGTCATATCGCCAATATTATCGAGCAACGAGGCGGCAATCCCGTTTTCCAGCGGCAGAGCCCGGTGCAACAACATGTTGCTTGTTTTCCGGATGAAATAATCGGCCGTTAGATTTACCCGGTTTTTAAACAGACCCAGATCGATACCAAAATCAGTCTGCGCGTTTGTTTCCCACTTCAGATTCTTGTTTTCTATGGAAGAAGGGATCAGGGCAATCTCCGTGACGCCGCCCAGCGAAGCCGGTGCATACGTATAAAGGTTACCGTAGCCCACTTTTCCCTGCCATGCATAATTTCCAAACTGGTCATTTCCCGACACCCCGTAGCTGACCCTAAATTTTAACTCATTTACCGACGTCAGGTTTTTCATGAACGTCTCCTCGGTAACGCGCCAGGCTCCTGACAACGCCGGGAAAAGCCCCCAGCGTTTACTCGGCGCGAACTTGGATGAACCGTCATACCGTAACGACCCCATCAACATGTATTTGTCCTTATAGGAGTAATTCACCCTCGAGAATAACGATTCAAACGTGTTCTCGCCAAATTCGCCTCCGCCGATCACCAGCGCCGCACCATAGATATTTGGCCGGAAATAGTTGTCAAACCGGGGGATAGGATTGGCAGCATTGGCCGTGCCCCGGTTATTCGAATCAGCGGTTGCAGTGGTAGCCCAGTTCCCGTTGTACTGCATACTGTAACCGGCAACCATTTCAACATCATGATCCTTTGCAAAGGTATGCTTAAAATCCAGATAAGCCTCCGTGGTCCATGACGTAGACGTACCATTTGCTTGTCCGGCCCGCATTCCGTTGTAAACCGGATTGGAAAAATTGGCAAACGGGCTTCCGTTTCCGGCAAGATACGGACTGACGTGGTAATCCCTGAAATAGGAATATAACCTACCGCCAAAGCTGGCATTCAAACTTAACCCTTTTACCGGTTCGTAGATCGCGTACAAACGCCCCAGCACGTTATTTTTTGAATATTTATCATGGGTTTCCTTCAGGTTTGCCACCGGATTGGCATACCCCTTTAAAAAATAGGGTGCATATTCGCCCTGTGCGTACTGCCCATAGTCTCCGTTTTCTAAGTATACCGGTATGATCGGCGCAAACCACAAGGCTTCCTGGATCACATTTCCTGCAATGCCATACGCGCCGCCGCCGTGTCCGAATCCGCTTTCGATCGAACCATTCACCCTTTCCTTGGTATATGCCGCATTAAATGTGACACCAGCCGTCAATTTGGGGTTTAGTTCAATATTGAAATTCCCGTTCGCTGAATACGTTTTGGAATACGTGGTTAAAATGATCCCCTCGTTGTCAAGAATGTTTGCAGCTAAATAATATTGTACTTTATCACTTCCGCCGGCTACGGATAACTGATAATTTTGATAAGGCGACACCCTGAAAATTTCGTCCTGCCAGTCCGTATCTGCAAAAGCTGATGCATCACGGTTGTAGAAGGCAGGCAAAGATAAACCGTCATTACTGTATGCTTCTTTTACTAAAGTAAGGAAATCATCACGGTCAAGAACATCAACCTTGTTTGTTACTTCCTGTAATCCATACGTTGCGTTGACAGAGAATTTAGCTTCACCGTATTTTCCTTTTTTCGTGGTGACAAGAATCACGCCATTCCCTGCACGGGAACCGTATATTGCCCCGGCAGCCGCATCCTTCAGAATGGTCACATTTTCGATCGATTTAGGATTCAGCATGGAGAATTCCGTAGCTCCCGCCATCATCCCGTCAATCACATACAGGGGTTCGCTCCCTGCATTGATCGAACCATAACCTCTGACTCTTATCACGGGTAAAACTCCCGGTTGCCCGGTTCCGCTTTCTGCCACAACACCCGAAATCTGCCCGGCAAATGCGTCAGCGATCGTGTTCAGCGGAAGTTCTTCCATTTGTTCCGAATCAATACGGGTGACCGATGTGGTCAGCTTTTTCGTACTGGTGGTACCGTAACCGATCGCGACAACCTCTTCAATTCCAATCGCGCTCTCTTCCATCATCACATGAATTTCTGCCTGAGTTCCAACTGGCACTTCCGTCGTTTTCATCCCCACGAAAGAAAAGACCAGGGTCGCATTGGCAGGAAGATTCGTCAAACTAAAGGTTCCGTCACTTCCCGTGATGGTACCGGAGGTAGTCCCCTTGATCGTGACAGTAACTCCGGGCAAGGACATGCCGGAAGGGTCGGTCACTTTCCCGGAGACTGATTTCTGCTGTTGCGCGGTGTTCAGGATCGAGGTCCGGGTCAGAGCGATTCTCCGGTCACAAATCTTATAAGTAATATCCGTGTTGACAAACAAACCATCCAAAATCTCCTGAATCGTTTCATTATTGGCCGATATGTTCACTTTTCGCTCCACATCGACATGATGGGCTTCATAAATGAAATAGAAGTCGGTCTGATTCTCAATGGTATTCAAAACGTTCCTGATGGTGGTGTTGGTCATGCTCAGACTTAAACGTGTATTCTGCGAATACAGGTCAACCGCCAGGGTCTGGGTCACACAGATTAGTAAAACAATGACTGTTGTTCTCATTTTCAACCATAATTTGGATTTCCGGCACCTGTAAAAGCCGGAAACCGGTAATGAATGTTTTTTTTTCGCTTCGCGCAAATTGCTGGCGCCCGACAAAATCTCAAACAAGTTTGGATTTTGTTCTCTCTTAATTGCAATTTTCATAAATTTGTTACGATTTGGATTTCTAATTCAAATTATTTTTGAAGTCTCCTGAGGTCGAAATTCAGAGGCTTCATCAGAAATTAAAGGAGGTGTTCGCGCATCTCCTTTATTTTGTCAGGTCAGGTCTTTTTCATAGGCAGATTTCCATTTTTATTTGGTTAGTATGATTTTCACCGGAACTTCAGGATCCTTGCTCGGAATTATTTTATAATGGACCGAACAGGTATAGCGGATCAGATCGAAAATTTCGTCCACGCTTTCATTAATAATGGTTGCATTGAAGACAAGCCGGTATACCTTCGGATCCTTGACTTCTATATGAACATTGTACCATCGCTCCAGCTTCTCCAGTACCTCTTCCATCGGAGCATTTTCAAAGATCAGCACTCCGTCCTTCCAGGAAGTGTATTTGTAAACATCGATCTGGCTGATTGACAGGTTTTTTGTTTTCAGATCGAATTCGGCTTTTTCCCCGGGTTCCAGGAGATGATGGAAAGGCTTGCCGGACTCGCGTACCAGTTCAACGCTTCCCGATTCCAGAACTACATCAATCTTAGGATCTCCGGGATAGGCGCTCACATCAAACCGGGTTCCCAAAACCTTCACCTGAATACCATTACAGCTAACAGACAAGGGTATTTTTTCATTTCGTGCGATCTGGAAAAAGGCCTGTCCCTGAAGTCTTATCTCACGATTGCACAGAGAAAAATCAGTATTGTAGGAAAGTGTTGTTCCTGAATTTAACCAGACGACCGAGCTGTCGGGCAATACAATTTTAGAATTTTGTCCGAGTGTTGTAGAAACTGTCGTGTATCGTTTTCCGCAAGAATCCGCTGTTCCGAAACCGGATTTCACGCTTAAGTAACCCAGAATTCCGGCGAAACCGACGACGAAGAAAAATACGGCAGCTATTTTCCACCGGAAGAGCGCTTTTTGAAGAGACCGGGCGGCAGTTCGTTCCAGGTATCGTTTCCATGCGGATCCTTTATCGCGGGCATCAAATTCTGTAATAACCCCCGCAATTTTCCTTTCGCTCTTTATCTGCTCAAATAACCGTTGATGCCCGGGATCTTCCTGAAGCCACCCCTTCAAGTGGCCGGACTCTTCCCGGGATTCTTTCCCTGTGATGTATTTCCCGATCAGGGTACCTGCTTTTATCGCTTCAAATAAATTCATATCCGCTCCTACTTGTTGAAAAGCCAACACACCCGGTTGCACAGTATGTTTCGTGCTTCCATTTACAGTAAAAACGACAAGCGATGAAAACAGGATGACATGAAATCAAAAAAATTTCAAATACCTTTTTTCAGGGACATGAAAAACAGAAAAACATCTCCCAGGTTTTTCCGCAGAACCTTATAGGCTCTGGCTTTGTGTGTCCGGACCGTATTCACCGATATATTCAGGGAAGCGGCAATTTCTTCGTTTGGTTTTTCGTCAAGGGCGAGAAGCAATACCTTCCTTTCCATCTGCGGAAGTTTGTTAATCTCCCGGTAAACATGGTTATAAGCTTCGATTCTGACAATCTCTTCTAAAAAAGACTCATCCTCATCCGGTATCGCTTTCCTCGACTCCCGGTATTTCTGCCTGACCTGCTCATGTTTTAAATGATCAAGGCAGGAATTCCGGATGGACGTATAAAAAAATGCTTTGGCCGCGGGCAGGCTTTGAAAGTCTTTATGTTTCTCCCAGAATGAAATAAACACGTCCTGGACAATGTCCTCACACATGGATATATCTGAAATATATCTGCCTGCAAAAACGGCAAATGCCTGATAATGGGAATCAAAAAAGTCTTTCAGATCTGTTTTTTCCCCATCCTTAAAATCAATTATTGTATTTCTTCGTACTCCGGTCATTAAAATACGGCCGATAACGGCCAATCGATTATTCCGGTACTAAAATACAGCGTTAAAGGGTGACCTCGTAATGGACTCATTCTAAATTACCCTCCTTCCGGACAATCTCCTTCCGGCCCGGAACAATCCCAAAAGAGCGTTTCAATTCAGCGGAATATCCACAATCAGATGCTTATCACTTCGAATATAAGCGGTAATTACTTCATAGGTCAGTTTTTTTTGTCCTGCAGCGGCAGTGATGATCTGGGACGAACCAGGGTACAGGGTAATCTTTTTTGTTGCATCGCCCGATCTCAGTTCCAGTTCAAAATACAGGTCACTCCTGTTTTTTATCTCATAATAACTGGTCACGGTTACCTCATCTTTCTTCCCCTTTGTTTCCTTAGAGTGGTAAGAAGATCCTATTTTCACACAAGCGTCAAACAAGTTCCTGACATGTTCCTCTTTTCCTGCGAGGTATTTGCTCGACCAGGCAACCGTGCGGCCATCCTCAAGCGCTTCTCTGACCGAAGCAGCTGTCCTTTCCTTTGCGAACACCAGGGTCATGGAACGGTGGACATGATCTTCATTCTTGTATTCATGGGCGATCAGGTTATGAATATCGGTCGATCCCATCACCGTCAATCCTTTATCGACACACCAGTCCAGTGCCTTTTTATGAAAGGAAAAACCATTAAAGACCTCGATGCCATGCAGCTTATTTTCCGTATGAAGTTCATCGACAAAATCGAGCCATTTATAGGAACCTTCGATCTGATCCACCTTCCATCCCGGATGATTCCAAAAAATAAACGCATTCTGCTCTGCAGCTTTTAAAACAGCTTCTTTGTCTTTCTTGTTCCCATCCCGGTCTGTGATATAACCGGATGCATCACCAATAAAGATCGCATTAAAATGACCGGGAGGTGTTTGCCTTGTTATTTCCGATCCTTTAATCAAAATCAGATTGGCTTCAGCAGCCAAATCCTTCGCCAATTCATATGCCCGGTTGTGATTAACAATCATATCCTGGGAATGCGGCTGATATTCAATATGGTCACTGATCGCAATCACATCCATTCCCTCTCTCCACGCCTCCTGTACCCTTACATTTGGCCATACCTGTCCGTCAGAAAAAACCGTATGCTGATGAAAGTCGCATTT
>CAZOYZ010000246.1:0-6234 GCA_964584045.1 uncultured Prolixibacteraceae bacterium
CCCACGCGACATCCGACAACCGGTATGTCTCAGTGATCAGATCCTCCGATGCTTTCTTGTCTTTCTCCGGAATAGCGGGATACTGTGCCTGCAAAGTTCCCACCCCTGCAATCGCGATCAGGGCACAGACTCCTGCAAAAATTTTGATTTTCATGACTTCGATAATCTTAATTGCTATTCTTTAAAAAAGCTGTGAGAGCCAATTATTGCTCTCACAGTTCAATGTTCTTCATTCTGTTAATCCGGCAAACAATATTCCCAGGTTCCATCCTGATCCTTGGTGCTGGTGTTCCCGATATTCCAGCCCACGGTCTGGTCAATCCAGGTATTGTTATTTTCCTGTATGCGTTGGTTGTAATGTATCGGGTAGAGATTAAACCAACCTCTGAACGTGAAGCGGAAATTGATCGCCTGCGCGTTTGTATTGCCTCCCGAATCCATCGCCCATGACACATTCATCCCGGTAGCGGCATCAACCGCTGCCGTTTTTGGAGGAGCTACCGTCTTAAGATTCGTATCATAGAACGATTCCAACGCACTGAGTTTCGAGTTCAGAGCAGGGTCGTTCTTTTCGATGGCAGGCACTGCCGACCGAACAGAGAGCAACGGATCGTTTGCATTGTTTACGGTTAAGTTCTGAACAGCCCACAACTCATTGGTATGCCGCGTACCGGATATTGGCCGCAAACCAAGCAAAGTTAACACATTGTTGGACTTGCTGTAGTTGTCTCGCCCGTTCTTTCCGTCATAAATTTTCCATCCTGTTCCCCAAAAAGTCTCAGGGTCATAATTTTCATTGTTAGCGGTGGTTGGATCGAAACCGGCGCCTCCTTCATACAACAACCAGCGGCGGCAGTCCCATGAACGTTTGCCCTCATAAGCCAACTCCACAAACCGCTCGTACAGAACGGCTTCTATTGCGCTGTACTTATCGGTCAAAACAGGGATATTGCCTGCTCCCACCCTCGAACGAAGTTCATTAAGTGTGGTCTGACATCCTCCCACATCACCTGTAGCGGCCTGACATTCCGCCACATTGAGCAATATCTCCGCATAGCGGTACTCCATAATGTCAGCTCCCGAATAGTCGTAGCTGCTTGCCGTCGGATTGGACATTTTCCATATCAGCGCTTTACTTCTTCTTTTGGCTGCATTTACCCCGGAATCACTTCCGTCGGTATAAGCTACCTGATTTGAAGCGTTCTTGTAAGCATACAACCAGATCTGGTCAGACGTTCCCGGCCATTTGCATCCTGAAAAAGCGAATGTACTGTAAAAACGAGGATCGCGGTTTTTAAAGAACTTGACGGGATTGTAACCATTGACAGCTCCGCCGTACGCATCCGAGGCCCGTTTGCCATCGGCGAGAGGAAACAGGTTTATCATTTTGTCAGGGGCAGGTATACCGGGACCGTTGCCGCTTGCAGAAGTAGGACGGACGAATGTTTCCCACTTGTTTGCATAATTTGCTGCCTGATTACCGGTTTTTGGGATCACAATAATGCCTTCTTTTCTGGCCACACCAGGGTTATAAAACGCCTGGTTCCACTCGCTTATGCTGCCCACGCCGACGTAGCCGCTGCCATCTGCCGCATTCTTTGCATTGTTTGCAGCAACCAAGGCTGCTGCCCAACGACTGCTGCTTTGATCATCCCAACCGGCGTTGAAAACCGGACTGGCGGCATAGAGACGTACCCTGCTTATCATCGCCAGGGCCGCGACGGAGGTAAAACGTCCGTAATTATCATCGTTCCAGGTTGCCGGCAACAACTCTGACGCTGTCTGGAAGTCTGCACAGATCTTCTCGATACATTCGTCTATGGATAACCGCGGATTTCTGTCGCTCGCGCCCGGCATATCCGTTTCGGTGGTATAATAAGGTAAACCTCCAAACAAACGTACCGCATCAAAATAGATCCACGCCCGGGCAAAAACAGCTTGTCCTTTCAGGTTATCCCAGAAACTTCCCGGCTGGGGATAGGCTGTCCGGGCAACATCTATTTCCTTAATAAAGGAGTTGATCAGATTGATATTGGGGTATACCGTATATTTTTCCAGATTGTTAAGCGACGATCCGGCGCCGTTCCAGTAAAAGGTACCCGGCACATGATTTCCTGCATATGTATTTTTATTCGTGGCATTCGCATAGTAGGCGGAACCATTCCCTGTGGCTCCGATACCCGATGTGATGGCGTCGACCGGCAATTCCTCCGTAAAAAAGGAAAGCATGATCACATCTCCGCCGGTCTGCCTCAACAGCGGGTTACTTCCATGTATCGGGGCGGTATATTTGCTCACCATCCTGTAATAAATATTTGCAAAAACAGCCTCTGCCTGTTCCGGATCGCTGAATACATCCTCCGACGACAAAATACTGTAGTCTTTCTTTTCTTCCAGGAATTCGTCGCTGCAACCGGATACACCCAACAACAGCAAACATATTCCAAATGATAATATCGAATATTTTATCTTTTCCATATTCCTGTATTTTTTCTGTTATAACTTATGGGTTCCTTTGTCAGAAAGTAAGATTTACTCCCAGCGTCCAGGTTCTCAGCGTTGGATAACCCTCTCCCGGAGAATCATACATATTGCGGAATTTACCAGGATACGGATTGTAGAAATCCCACAAATTGTTTCCGGTCAGATTTACCTGCAGGGCATAAATCCCAGTTTTCGACAGCAGGTTTTTAGGCACGGTATAACCGAGGGTCATATGTCTGACATAGCAACGGAATGTGGAAACCATCCAGAAATCGGAGCGTTCACCATAGGCGTTGCTGACTGCCATGCTCGGATACTTCCCGCCTGGATTTTCCCCCGGATCAAACATATCATTCATATATGAAAACTGCGACCAGATGATCTCTTTGGCGACAGGCTGAGCTTTTCCCTGCTGATTGACTTCCTGGTATCCGCCCCATGACGTGGAAAGCATAGTGGACCAACTGAAGTTTCCCCACTGTAAACTCAATCTCGTATTAACGCCATGCTGCCTGTTGCTGACAAGTTTCGCAAAGTCCTGATCCCTGTCAATCCGTCCGTTAGGTCCATTCACGGTTTCATTTTCAAGATCCAGATCACCGGCCAGATCCTGATAGGCCACCATGCCCGCATACATATCGTCTTTCCCTGATGAAAAGTAGCGGGCATCCTCGGCCGTGCCCCCCGATGCGACTGCATTTGCTTCCAGATAAGCCCAATACTTGTCAATGTCTCCCTGCGTGCGTAAGATACCGTCGCCCGCAGACGTGCCGTTCCAAACCTTGAATCCATACTGGTCGTTTGGAGATACATAGCCGGTCATGTCTCCCCGGTCATTCATTTTTGACGGATAATCAAACTGATATTCCTGTCCTAATTTCACCTCATGCCAACTGATCGAGTAATCTACTCCTGCCGCGTACCTGATCGGTCCCATTTTAGGCAGAAGACCCTGTTCAATCTGGTCGTTCCACCTCAGTGAAAACTCCCAGCCCCAGGCGTCAATCTTCCCGTAATTGCGTATCGGCAGCGGTGCGCCTACATCGATCCGCGCCGGATCTTCGCGGGGGATCATCAGCAGGTCGGTCGTTTTGTCATAGTAATAATCGGCTGTAATTCCCAGGCGGCTGCTCAACACATTCATGTCGACGCCTATATTTTGCTTAATGGTCTGGTCCCACTTGAGGCCGCGGTTGGCTGTGCGCGTAAAATCAATGCTGTTGGCTTGCCCGCCACCATCTTCCGTACCAAAAGACAAGCCGTTGGTACTGGTTTGAAATGCCGAAAGCCATCTCCATGCTTCAACGTTGTCGCGGCCCGTTTTCCCAAGCGTATAACGCAGTTTGAAGAAATCAAATGTCTCGGCTAACGCGCTGTTTTTGAAAAACTTCTCTTCGGAAGCCACCCAGCCCACACTCCCTGTCGGGAAAACGCCCCAGTAGTTTTCGGGAGCAAATTTGGTTGACGCATCCGTACGCACGATAAACTGCGCCAGATAACGATTGCCGTATTTGTAGTTTAACCGTCCGATGTACGACAATGCGCCGCTTTCGGTCTTGCTGAAATAAGTGGCTGTTTTGTCAGTATTCAGCGTTCCTGCCGAATGGCTCACACCATTGTAGGAAGCGAGAATGCCGTTATAAGTCTGCTGTGAGATATGGCCTTCATTTTCGGCTTTTTCAATAACGCCGGTAAAGGCAACATCATGTTCGCCAAAGCTCCGGTTGTAGCTTACCATAAAATTGATCTGCTCGCTTTTGCGGTAAGTTTCCTTGTAGATCACGCTTGGCTGATCTTTCACGTTGGCTCTTTTCCCAAACACCGGATACGCCCACGTCGTGTAACCGCCCAGCAGGTGTTTGTCCTGTTCATTCGTATTGGTAGCGACCGCCAGGGTATAGTAATCACCTACGTCATCGTTATGTATATTGGCGTAATTGACAGCATAGGTCGCTCTAAGGGACAAGCCTTTTATGAACGGCACGTCGTAAACCAGCGAAAAATTCGCGTTAAACCCGTTGTCGTCCGTGTATTTCCTTGCTTTGGAGGCTTCATTGGCAAAAAAGTTCCAGGTAGAGAATCCGGTAAATTTATCGTAGTTATTATTCACGTCCATCGTGAAATTGGCATCCGGTATCCGGTAATGCGGTCCCGCCCAGGGAGAGGTATAAAACGTACCCGCACCGGTAGTTACCTCCCAGGGGATGAACCGGGGCATATGACGCAGTTGGACGTATTCATCGTCACCGCTTTGGCTACCCCAGGGTCCGGCGGCTATTTTTGCCTGATAGTTCTGTGCTGTTTTTTTACTGTTATAACCGGCAATTGAAGCGGACAATGACAATCCGGCCGCTACTTTTATTTCGCCGCCGGTACGGAACGTCCATTTTTTGTAATCCTGGATATTTCCAAGATTAGTCCCCTGATCCTGATAAGAGATTCCTGCAAAATACGTGACTTGATCACTGCCGCCGTCTACCGTTAACGAATGACGTTGCGTGTTCGCCGAATGCCATGCCTGGTCCAGCCAATCATAATTCAGGCTTTTCATCGCGTTTAATTCAGCTGCCGAATACCTGAAATCATTCGGAGGAGTGGTATAGTCGGTGCCGTTATTGGCGGCCATCTGGTTGAACATTCTGTTCGTGAAAACGCCCAACTGGGTTGCATTCATGGTCCTGGCATGACTCACAGCGTCAGAACGGTCCCACTTGAGGGAATAAGCTATTTTTGCCATCCCTTTCCGCCCGCGTTTGGTCTTGACCAGGATCACGCCGTTCGACGCACGTGCGCCATAGACCGCCGCCGAAGCGTCTTTAAGAACGGTCATACTTTCAATCTCGCTGTAATCCAGCATATTGAAAGTTGTCATATCCGGCTCTCCCTGGTCATTAACCTGCACCACATCGTCAATCACGATCAACGGACCAAATTCTTTGGTGCCGCTCGTTGATTCAAGTTTAGGCGCAGGATGCCTGATGGTGAATGTACCCGTAGCCCCCGGCCGGCCGTCGCTTTGATCCACATTCAGTCCGACTACCTGTCCCGCCAAAGCATCGATGATCGATGCTCCCGGCAACTGTTCCATATTTTCCATCCGGACACTGGCAGCCGCGCCCGTCAGGTCTTTAACCCGTTGTGTTCCATATCCGACAACGATCACCTCGTCCAGCTTCAACAGGTCCTCCTTCAGAACAATGCGGGTGTTGCTGAAATCAGTAATGATCTGGCTGATATATCCGACAAATGAAATCTCGACTTTACCGTCATCCGGCACGGCAATGGAAAATTGGCCGTTGGCGTCGGTGATCGTTCCGATCGTAGTGCCGGGCACGGTCACAGTAGCGCCGGCAACAGGTTGATCGTTCGCCTCAACGACAACCCCTTCATACATTCGTGTTTTCTGAGCCTGAACCGTAATGAAGGACAGGCAGACAAAAAGCACACTCAGAAAAAATAAAAATACGGCATTTCCCCGGCATTCACCGGCGAATTGCTTCCGTTCGGCAAAGTTCAAGCAAGCCTGACTTTGCTCTCGCTTATTCGAAACGTTCTTTTTTTCTCCAAAAAGCGACCTAAAAGTGTTGTCATTCATAAGTTTTTGTTTGTTTAAGTTGCTAATATTCTCTACCGTAAAGAGGAACAATTTGATGTAAACGTTTTCACAAAATGAAAAACACCCTACAAATGTAATCGTTTACATGGTAAAATGCAACTTATTTTAAAAGTTTTATGATAGAATTTATAAAT
>CAZOYZ010000246.1:6334-7929 GCA_964584045.1 uncultured Prolixibacteraceae bacterium
ATGCGCCCAACATCACCAATTCAGTGTCCGTTTAAAATCAGATAGAGGACGGTCATCGTCAGGGTAAGGAGGCCCCACATCAACCAGACCCGACGGGAAGTTCGTGGCAGTACTTCCTGGCTGTCCGGTTTTTCATAGACTACTCCTCTTCGGTCAAACAGGGAAACAAGTATAGCAAAAATGGTGAGAATTAAAAAAATATAAAAGGAAATCAACAGGTAATGCGGCCAGAACGGATACTGATCGGGTGTAAATACCCAAAGGTAAAGAATACCTGTACCCAGGCTGAAAACTGATCCGGCAGAGAGGACAAGATTGACTGCCAGGCGGGTGGTCCGCTTCCAGAAAACAGTAAGCAGGAAAACGACCGACAAGGGAGGGGCGATAAAACCAAGTACTGACTGAAATACGTCGAACAGATTCAGGCCTTTGATCTGATCGATTGCCAAAGCGACCAGCACCGCAAAAACACATCCTCCTGCGACCACGACGCGTCCCATCCGGATAATTTCCCTGTTGGTTGCCTGCGGATTGATCTTCTTGACATACACGTCCATCGTAAAAACCGTGCTCAGCGCGTTCAGTGAAGAGCCGATTGTTCCGACCAGGACAGCAATGAGCACGACGATCACCAATCCGTTGAAACCGGTCGGGAACAGATTTGTGACCATCGTCATATAGGCTTCATCCGGATTTTTCAGATCAGGAAAAAGTATAAAACAGAGAATCCCGGTCAGAATGAACAAGGGCAGAGACAAGATTTTGAGCCAGCCGATAAAGTTCACGCCAAGTTGCCCCTGCTCCAGGTTGCGGGCTCCCAAAACAGATTGAACCATGGCCTGGTCGGTACAAAAAAATGCGATAGCCGAGACCGGGTAGCCCAGTAGAATCGCTACCCAGGGGTATTCCGGATCACCGGCGGGCTGAATCAGGTTCCAGAATTCAGAGGGGACACTGTTGTATACTTCCCGGATGCCTCCGACTTTGATGATCCCCAGCACACTGAGCATACAGGAGACGCCAATCAGCAGCAACATCTGGAAAACATTGACCCGGGCAATGGCTTTTAAGCCTCCTGCAAAGGTAAAGACACCGGCAAATGAGACGAGCACAATGACCGACTGCCACATCGGGATCCCCAACACCTGGCGGACCAGGAAGCCCCCTGCAAACAGCCCAAGGGAAAGCCAGGAAATCAGCATTTTAATCAGTGCATATACCGCCAGAATATCATTGGTCGAACTGCCGTAGCGGTTGCCCATAAACTCGGGCATGGTGCTCACTTTGGCACCAATGTAACGGGGAGCAAAGACCACCGCCAGCAAAAACAGGAAAACAAAGGCATAATAGTCGAAGTTAACGGCAACAATGCCGGTTGAAAACCCCACGCTGGCAAATGCCAGCAACATCGACGGACCTACATTGGTTCCCCACATGTTGAAGCCAATGCTGCTCCACCCCAACGATTTTTGAGCCAGGAAAAGCGTCTCACCGGCTTTGCGTTTTTCCAGGAAACTGGCCCGGTATCCAATGGCGATTAAGATCACCAGATAAGCAGCCACAATGAAATAATCCAGTGTCGTCAGTTGTTCTAT
>CAZOYZ010000247.1:0-2798 GCA_964584045.1 uncultured Prolixibacteraceae bacterium
GAAAATCCCACGTTACGCAGACTTGGCAGCATAAAATAGTCCACACCCTGATAATAAGTGCCGGTATTCGCGGTTAATTCCGGATCGTAAGGAGCCTTCCTGTAAAGAAAAAACAGGTTACGGCCAATAAGAGAGACGTTCAGTTCCTTCACCCAGTCGCACCATTTTTTCACAGGTACGTTATAGCCCAGGGTAAGCTCACTCAACCGGACATTCGTGGCACTGTAGCAATACATCGAACCGATACCTCCCGAGGAACCACCTCCTACAGTCTGGTAATAGTCCTTTGCCGGGATCCGGCGTCCGTTCACCAGGGCTCCCCCGGCATCACGGGCATCTGCAGAAGCCTTTGATACGCCGAACGCATCCATAATGGCCTGCGTATTGGAAACGACGATGCCTCCGACACGTGCCGTCAGCAGGCATCCCAGCGAAACGCCCTGCCAGCTTAAGGTGTTACCCCAGCCTGCGTTGTATTTCGGACTGCTGTTCCCGGCATACACAAAATGATTGGCATCGGCCACCACAACCTGATCGCTCGGATGGACGTAGATGGCCCCATGTTCATCTGTTTTAAGGGTATTCACATAGATCGCCCCCATTGAGCCGCCTTCTTTCAATACCATTTTATAACTTCCTGTTCCACCCATATCGAGTTCCGACAAGGAAATAATTTCGCCGGTCACCGGATTGGTCCATCCCGGCAGCAACTCCACGATCTTATTCCGGTTCAGCGAGTAGGTAACATACGAATTCCAGCTTAGCTTGCCGAACTTCTCGTTGAAATTGGCCATGATCTCAAGTCCTTTGTTGTCAATGCGTCCGGCATTAACAATGACGCTTGTATAACCGGACGACGATGACAGTGTCGGTTCAAAAAACTGATTATAGGTACTGGACCGGTAAATCGTTGCATCAAGCTTCAACTTGTTCTTAAAGAAGATGAAATTCGTCCCGGCCTCCCATGACTTGGTGCGTTCGGGCCTGAGATTGGTGTTGGGCATTCGCGTCTGCGTCTGCGGATAACCGCTTGCAAGCGGATAGGTGGGCATCGTGAGGAACAGACCAGGCTCATTACCTACCTCGGAGTAGGATACCCGCAATTTCATATAGGGCATGATATTTGTCCCAAAATGGAACAGTTCGGTCATAATTCCCGACAAGCCGATGGTAGGATAGAAAAAAGATTTCGTATCCGACATGGCCAAAGTCGATGCCCAGTCATTACGGGCGGTCACATCCAGATAGACCATACTCTTATAACCCAGTTGTGCGCTTGCAAAAACGGACTGCTTTTGCTTTTTATATCCGGTCTGAGATCTTTCCGAAGTGGATATATTAATGTTGGAATACGTGAACAGGTTCGGAACCCCGTGGAGCTTTCCTCCGTACATGTCCTGATTATACAGCACGTCTTCGATACTGGAGCCGATATTGGCCGTCAGCCCGAACATCTGGTCATTGAAATATTTATTGATACTCACGAGTACCTCCCCGTAGATCTGCCGGGTTTCCGTTTCATTGAGCGAATAGTATCCGTTTTCCGAAGCAAACAGGGTATTGGTCGATGCGTGAAACTTTTTCTCATACCTGTCATTGCTTTTATCCAGCTTGACGCGACCGGAAAGATTGATCCAGCCGGCAACCTGGTATTTAAGCGTGGCGTTGGTCATATACCGCTCCTTATGGTTGATAAATTGATCCCGTTCCGTGATCCAGTAAGGATTCTGTATTGATAAACCCTGGTCGCCGTAAGGCCAGAACTGTGTTTTAAAGTTCCTTGCAGCATCGTACCGTTCATAGATCTGTGCTTTGGAGAAGTCATCGCCCGGAGGGAACAGGTAAACCGGGATCAGCGGATTAAAATACTGTCCCTGGGAGATCATATTCTGTTCCCGGACATTACTCGTCATAAATCCGAGATCCATCGTCATTTTTTGATCCAGGAACGTGGACGTATTGCGGACAGAAAAATTGTACCGGTCGTAGTCATTACGATGAATAATCCCCTGCGAGTTCACCGAGCTGACCGAGACATAAGTCTGGTTCTTTTCCGTTCCTGTCGATAAGCTCAAAAAGTTGGATACATTCAGCCCGGTCTGAAAAAAATCGGCAGGATCGTAAGCAGAGGAAGTTGAAAGCTTGTCACCCCAACTGTAATAGCTTCCGGTTTCGGATTGCCCGTATGTTTTTTGAAATTCAGGAAGTACCAAAGGTGAAGAAAAAATGGTGTTGTTGGTCAGGCTGACCGATAATCTTTCTTTTTGCCCTTTTTTTGTCGTGATCAAAATCACACCGTTCGAGGCTGAGCTGCCGTACAATGCAGCAGCCGACGGACCACTGAGTACCGAAATGCTCTCGATATCGTCGGGATTGATATTCGCAACACCGTCGCCGGTTTGGCCTGCTCCGGCAAAGACACCCTCCGGTTGTTCGCTCGAAAGGCTTGGCATCGGAATACCGTCGATCACATACAACGCATTGTTATTCCCCGATATGGACTTTACGCCACGCATGATCACGCGTGCGGACCCCCCCACACCGGCCGATGAACTGTTAATGGTGACACCGGCGATCTTACCGTTCAGGTTATTGACGAAATTGGCGTCCGAAACTTTGAGAATCTCCCCGCCCGCTATCTGCTGAACATTGTAGGACAACGATTTGGCTTCTTTCTCAATACCCAGCGCGGTTACGACAACCTCATTGATCCCGATAGCCTCTTCTTCAAGGTCTATCTCAAAATAAGTTTGGTTGCCGACCGGCATCTCCCGGGTTTTCATGCCTACAAACGAAAA
>CAZOYZ010000247.1:2898-4474 GCA_964584045.1 uncultured Prolixibacteraceae bacterium
TCCTGGATCGATGCCTTTTCTACCTGGATATCGGTAGCCCGGCTCACATTCACGATATCTCTGTTATAAAGGAAAACATAATTGCTCTGCTGCTCGATTTGAAACAGCACGTTCTCAACAGACGAATTTTTCAAATTCAGCGTCAACTGTGTTCCCTGGGAATAGCCAGTGACTGCGAATGTCTGGATGAATCCAGACAGAATTAAAAAGGTTGTTAGTCTCATCATACGCAATAACTTCTTTTTCAATAACCGTCTCTCCTGCCCGGCAAGGACCAAATCATTCTGACTTTGCCCTCGCCCGGTCGAAACGGACACATCGTTCCAATCAAATTTTTTCATAATTTTGTTCTGATTAATTTTCTACAATTAATTTTAAGTTTCAATCTCAAGATGCGGGTAATGTGGGGACATTACCTGCATTTTTTTCTATCTCATAGGCTTTTCCTTTTAATTGGTTATCTATTCCTTGTCAATCGTTACTCTTCCTTTCAGGTAAGTCCCGTCGCCGGCCAGATCTCCCTTTTCGTAACGATACCGGATGGGAGCCGATAACTTAAGCAACTCAAGGATCTGTTCCAGATTTTCATTCTGAAAGGTTGCATTGTACCTGTAACTTCCCAATTCCGGCGTCGCTAAGTCGATCTCCACATGATACTGCCGCTGCAACCGCCGCAGGATTTCACTTAGCGGGGTATCCCTGAAAATGAACTTCCCTTCTCTCCAACAGATAAAACGGTCGATATTTTCATTTTTGACGATTACGGACTTCCGTGACCTGTGAAAGTAAGAAACCTGTCCGGGTGTCATGAACCGTTCCTGATCGCCGATCATCAGCGAGATCTTTCCTTCCACCAACGCCACCGTCATCAGTTCCTCGTCTGCGTAGGAATTGATGTTAAATGAAGTTCCGTAAACCCTGATCTCAGGGCCCGGGCTTTGTACAATAAAGGGAACATCATTTTTTTGGACCGTGAAGAAAGCTTCTCCTGCTATTTTAACCCTCCGTTCCTGTTCGCTGAAAGAGGCCGGGTAACTCAGTTCCGACCCCGAGTTTAACCAGGCTTTTGAGCCGTCGGGTAGATCCACGACCGTGCGCGTACCTACCGGGGCCACAACGGTAATCTGCCGGGCCGATTGAATTTCCGCAAGCTGGCGATAGGCAGACTCCAAACGGAGCTTCCCGGTCTGCAACCACACGGCGTATATGATGAAAGGTATCAATAAAACCGCAGCAACCTTTATGAGAAGATCATAAAGACCCCTGGTCCTGGATTTCCCGGACTGGGTGGTCATCCTGGCAAACAGGGTAATCCACAGATCGTGCACTTCCTGATCAGTGATCGCGGGGTTCGAAAATGAAAACTTCCGTACCATTTCAACCGCTTCTTCAAATACGGATGCATACTGAGGATTTTCCGATTTCCAGTTCTCCCACAACCGGGCGTCAGGCACTTTCTTCCCTTTAGCCCACCGGATAAAACCGGTATCCGATATTAACAACTGAAGGATAGCGTCATTCGAGTGATCCATATCACGCATTTTAAGAAAAGAGCAGAAAAGATCACTTTATACTC
>CAZOYZ010000247.1:4574-7871 GCA_964584045.1 uncultured Prolixibacteraceae bacterium
GATACCGTGCCTACTGATCTTTCTTTTGAGTGAAGTATTGATGAAAAAACAGAGCCTGATAGGCAATGGCATTCGTCCAGTATTCCCAGTTATGGATGCCGGGGCGGACTGTGAAATCGTGCGGGATATTCCGCTCGAGCAGCTTTTCATGTAAATTGTAGTTGACCTGGTAAAAGAAGTCGCCGGCCCCGCACTCGAATGTAAGTTTTAAAGAGCCGGGAGTTAACAGATAGATCAGATTGATCACACTGTTCTTTTCCCAGTTGTCAGGATGCCCTGCATAGGTTCCCAGTCTTTTGGACAGGTCCCAGTTTTGGGGAAAAGGACGAATATCCACTCCTCCGCTCATACTTCCGGCAGCACCAAAAATATCCTGATTCCTGAATGCCAGGTAAAAAGCGCCGTGCCCTCCCATGCTCAGGCCGGTAATTGCCCGTCCTTCACGGGAGCGGATCGTCTTGTAATGTTCATCGACCCACTGCGGTAGTTCACGGGCCGTATAAGTTTCATACCTGAACGAACTGTCGACGGGACTGTCCAGATACCAGCTTGAATAATTCCCGTCAGGACAAACAATGATGAAATCATAGAGATCGGCGTAGTCTTTTACAGCCGGGACCTTCGTGACCCACCTGTCGCACAGGTCGCTGTATCCGTGCAAAAGATAAAGCACCGGATAAGGCTGCTGCGCCGGATAACCATCCGGAGTAATGACCACTGCTTCAATTTCCTTGTTCATCGATTTACTGTGCGTGGTTACATGCTGGACTTTGGCGGCCCATCCCGCTGAACACCATGTTCCCAGGAATAAAAGAAAACAAATAAAATTCTTCATCTCTCAATTATATTAGGTTATTGTCGAAGCAGAAAACTGTGGTCAGGGACCTCTGATCGCTGTGCTTTGCCCGTATGAAAGAAGGTCAGCAGGAACATTTCGACATCCGGTGGACGCCCGGCCCCCGGGCTGTTCATTTCCCTCCTGATCTTTTCCAAAGCCCGGAACAGTAAATTACGGACAGACTGAATATTCATATTCAGGATCAATGCAATTTCCTGAAATTCCAGTTCGTGATTGAACCTGAGCAGGATCACCTCCCTTTGCCTCCCCGTTAATCTCTTTAAACTCCGGATGAGCAAACGGGTCTCCTCCGATTCCTTTTCTTCCCGGATCATAAAATCCTCCTTCGAAAATTCAAAGGCACTGACCGCCCTCTCATCCAGCGGTCCTTCTTTTCTGACCTTTTCCGCACGCCTCAACAGCTCGCGCCTTACCGAAATAAACAGATAGGCTCTGATATTTTCAACCTTTTCCATTTTTTGCCGCCGCGACCATACATCCGCAAAAATATCCTGGATCGTATCTTTCACCATATCAGGCGCAAATACCAGCTTTAGCCCGTAAGAATACAGCTCCCTGTAAACCTGCTGAAACAACTCGCCCAGCACGCTGTAATCCCCGTGCTGAAATTTCTGCCATAAAAGATCTATTGACCTGTGTGTACTGTCCGGAGCTTCCATCTGTCAGGTTTGCCTGCAAATATATTGTTTTTTTGATAACCCAACCACCCGGTTTGGCTCCCGGCCCGTTAGCCTCCGGTTTCGAAAAGTTAATAAATATTTAATCTTAAAATCCTTAAAACAACAAATTCATGTTTTATTTTTGCTACTAAAAAACGATTATGGTCGAAAATACGATTACGGAAAGAGATGAAAACGCGAGGCGTGACATAGTGACTCAGGCACAAAAGCTGTTTCAGCAATTTGGACTGAAAAAGACCACGATGGACGAAATCGCCGCAGCGTGCGGAAAGGCCAAAAGTACCCTCTATCATTACTTCAAAAATAAGGAAGAAGTATTTGAAGCCGTTATTCAGATGGAGATCGTCAACTTAAGAAAATATGTAAAAAATAAAGTTGAGGACCATAAAGGTATGGTTGACAAAGTGATGACCTACACGCTGGAGTTTTACCGGGAAGTGATGAAACGTGCCAATCTTTACCGGATCATCAGCCAGGAACACGCAGTGGAAGCCACAGCCAGAAAACACTTCATGAAGATGATGGAGTTTGAACGATCCTATATTACACGGATCCTCGAGGATGGTCATGATGCCGGCGAATACAGGAACGTAAAGCGGGAAGATATTCCCTGGATTGCCGAAACGTTTTTAGCTGCCTTTTACGGAACAGTTTTGTACGTGATTGAAAAAGAAGGCTTTTTCAATGAAGAGGAACTGGTTAAAGCCATTCATTATTTTGTACCTAAACTCCTGGTTTAATTTTTTAAATTCTACCGACTAAAATATGAAATTAGTTTTATAGTATCAATAAAAAATTTGACAGGAACAGCCTTTCGCTTGTCCGCGAACAAGGTTCAGAGAGTACCGGACTCCGGAACGTCAGCAGCGAAACAGAAATCAATTAAAAAAAACCAAAACACATGAAGACACGAAAATTAATGACTGGCTTTATTTTTTTCGGTGCAGTTCTTATCACCGCCTGCACCGAGAGTAAGGATCGGGAAATTTCCCGATCCGGTCAACCGGTAAAAGTCAAAGTCATGGAAATAGGATCAGCCGGTAAAGCCGCTGATCCGTCATATATCGGGACCATCAGCGAATCACAGGCCATTCCTTTAAGTTTCCTGACATCGGGGACTGTCGAAAAGGTGATGGTTGGTGAAGGTCAACCGGTAAAAAAAGGGCAACTACTGGCCGTTTTGAATGATGAAAACTACCGGAATGCCTGGCAAATTGCTTCGGCTAAAGAAAAACAGGCGCAGGATGCTTATGACAGGCTGGAACCGGTCTATCAAAAAGGAAGTCTTCCCGAAATCAAATATATTGAAGTAAAAACGGGATTGGAACAGGCCAGGTCGGCGGCGGCCATGGCCAAAAAAACCATGAAGGATTGTAACCTGTATGCTCCTGCATCCGGGATGATCGGAAAGAAAATGATCGAGCCGGGGATGGCCGTTATTCCGGGGAATCCTTCATTTCAACTGGTGAAGATCGAAAAAGTGAAGGTTGGTTTTCCGGTTCCTGAAAAGGAGATCTCCGCGATCGCCAGAGGGCAGAAAGCCAACATCCGGGTTTCAGCTATCGGCGACAGGCTTTTTGAAGGAGAAGTGAACGAGATCGGTGTACTTTCCAATCCTCTGTCCCATACCTATATGGTGAAAGTCGATCTCGACAATAAGGATAATCTGCTAAAACCCGGTATGGTTTGTACGGTCACGCTGACGAACCCTGAATTGTCAGGCCGCATTGTGATCCCCATGTCGGCAGTCCTGCAAAA
>CAZOYZ010000248.1:0-4310 GCA_964584045.1 uncultured Prolixibacteraceae bacterium
TATTTGTACCCCGGACGGGATTCGAACCCATGACCCACAGCTTAGAAGGCTGTTGCTCTATCCAACTGAGCTACCGAGGCATCCTTAAAGCGGTTGCAAAGATATAAAAATATGAAAAAATGCAACCCTTATAAAATGGTTATTTTTGCTGAAACCGCTTCCCTAAACGAGATGAATGTTGTGCTCCCTGCATTTAAGGTACATTTCCTCGGGCCAAATGCTTGACTGGATCTCCCCGATATGGGCTTTCCTCAAAAAATACATGCAAATGCGCGACTGGCCAATCCCTCCCCCGATCGAAAGGGGAAGCTCCCCGTTCAGTAACCGTTTATGCCAGTACAACTCCTTACGCGATTCGGTATTGGTCAGTTTTAACTGGTGAAGCAGCGCTTCCCTATCCACACGGATCCCCATCGATGAAATTTCAAATGAGTTTTCCAGTACCGGGTTCCAGATCACAATGTCGCCGTTCAACCCCTTATAACCGTTCACCGTTTCGGTGGTCCAGTCGTCATAGTCGGGCGCGCGTCCGTCATGGACCTCGCCGTTGGGTAACTGCCCGCCGATACCGATAATGAACACGGCGCCATATTCCTTTGCAATTCGATATTCGCGCTCCTTCGGGCTCAGGTCAGGATACCGTTCGGCCAGTTCCTCTGTATGGATGAGCGTGATCTCTTCAGGAAGGATCGGCCTGATCTGAGGATAATGTTCATAAACATAGAATTCGGTACGTAGCAGCACCGTATAGATCTTCCTTACGATCTTCTTCAGAAATTTCAGGTTTCTGTCTTCATCGGTGATCACCCGCTCCCAGTCCCACTGATCCACATACAACGAATGAATATTATCCAGCTCTTCATCCGGACGAATGGCATTCATATCGGTATATAACCCATATCCCGGCTGAAAATCCAGATCCGCCAAAGTCATTCGCTTCCATTTGGCCAGCGATTGCACCACTTCCGCGACCTGATCGTTCAATTCTTTTACGGGGAAGGCGACCGGACGTTCAATCCCGTTCAGATCGTCGTTAATACCCGTTCCCCTCATGACAAAAAGCGGAGCCGTGACCCGGCTTAGTTTAAGCTCTGACGACAGGTCCTGCTGGAAAACATCCTTCACCAGCTTAATGGCCCGTTCTGTTTCTCTTAAGTCAAGGTAAGACTTATAATTTTTTGGGAAATACAGTTTCATTGTTCTCAGATCAAGTAAAGGTTTCTATTGATATTTGATTTAATCAGACTGCCAGGTATTCCGGAAAAGCCTCGGCATTCAGTCGTAAAACTGCTAACCGCGGCTGTAATCGTTTTACTGATCTCATTGATGATCGGTTTGAAACCAGGTTTCTGCTAAATTGACGCCAAAAGTAGCAATAATCTTTCAGCTTGCTTAATTATCTTTGAACAATCTTAAAAAAAGATCATAAATTAAACTAACTCCTTTGTTTTAGACAAGTAAATATTTTTCCGTTCCTGTTAACCGGAGCGTGTAATTTTTTATTTTTACAGGGTATGAATCCGAGTATACGATCCAACATCATTGGCCTGTACCTGATCAAATTTTCAAAATGGTTTAACCTGGTTATGCCGGTTGTCGTCCTTTTTTACCAGGATAACGGGTTAAACATGCAGGATATCTTCTGGTTGAAGTCGATCTATTCCGTTGCCATTGTGATCATGGAAGTTCCGTCGGGATATATGGCCGATGTATGGGGAAGGAAACAGACGCTGTTGTTTGGAGCTGTCCTTGGCGCAACAGGCTTTGCCCTGTACAGTTTTTCATACGGATTCTGGGCATTTGCCGTTGCCGAAATTGTGCTGGGCATCGGACAAAGCTTCGTATCGGGTGCCGATTCGGCCATGTTGTACGATACCTTAAAGGTTTCGGGAGAAGAAAAGCAGTATATCAAAGAAGAAGGCAGGATCATTTCGGCCGGCAATTTCTCGGAAGCAGTGGCCGGGGTTTGCGGGGGCCTGATTGCCGCAGTAAGTCTGCGTTTACCTTTTTACTTCCAGTTTGGAATAGCGGCCACCGCGATCCCGGCAGCCTTGCTTTTAAAAGAGCCCCGGTTCCACACCCGGGAAGTGGCTCACAGCTTTACTTCCATTTTTGGAACGATCCGCCAGACTTTTTTGCATCCCGAAATGCGTTCTGCGCTTTTGGTTTCATCATTAGCCGGTACTGCTTCGCTGACGTTCGCCTGGTTTGTCCAGCCGTATTTTCTGGGAGCAGGACTTCCGGTCTCCATGTTTGGGATCATGTGGACGGTACTGAACCTGTCGGTCGGATTATCGTCGATCTTTTCATATAAAGCAGAAAATCTGCTCGGACCGCGAAATTCCCTGCTGATCATCATTCTGGGATTAAGCGCCTGCTATTTCCTGGCTGCCTGGAAAATCAGCATTGCCGGAATAACCATTCTTTTCGCCTTTTACCTGCTCCGCGGCATTGCCCATCCTCTTTTGAAGGACTACCTTAATCAGTATACCCGGTCGGAGGTGCGCGCCACGGTTCTGTCCCTGCGGGATTTCGTGATCCGGATCCATTTTGCAGCCATTGGTCCCATCCTTGGTTATGTGACCGATCATTACGGACTGGATAAAGCGTTGGGATTTGCCGGCATCACCTTTCTCCTGCCGGCGCTGATTTCTTCAATACCTCTACTGAAAAAGAAGACAACAGAATAAGGGAATATCTTTAGAGCCCGGTGATAACTTCGCGAAAAACAGGTATTTCCAAAATTCAGAAAAATATCAGATGGTGAGCTGAAGGCCGTCGTAAGCCAGAAAAACATTGCTCGGTAACCGGCGCTGAATATCATGATGTAAACCCATCATGTGCGAAATATGGGTCAGGAACGCTTTTCGCGGCTTTACTTCACTGATCAGCAGAAGCGCTTCTTCCAGGTTGAAGTGAGATACATGCTTTTCTATCCTCAGCGCATTGACGATCAGGACATCGAGATCCATCAACTTTTCTTTTTCAGTTTCTTCAATCGTCTTGATGTCGGTCAGATAAGCCATTTTCCCTATGCGGAATCCGTATACCGGGAGTTTATGATGATAACCCCTGACCGGCATAACCGGAACAGAATCAATAAAAAAGGTCTTGTTTTCGATCAGATGCAGGGTCATTTGCGGAATACCCGGATACTGGTATTTTGAAAACACATAATTAAAAATGCGCCGGATGGATTCCTGCACCCTCGCCTCCGCATAAATGTCGGTCGGATGGTGCTGTACCCAATTAAAAGCCCGGATATCGTCAAGCCCGAAGATGTGGTCGGTATGCTCGTGTGTGATTAAGATCGCATCCAGTTTCCGTAGTCCTGCGCGTAGCATTTGCTGTCTGAAATCAGGGCCGGCGTCAACAACCAGCTTGAGACCGTTCACCTCGATCAGCACGGAGGCCCGCAGACGTTTGTCTTTCTCATCCGATGACAAACAGACCGGACAGTCGCAGGCAACAACGGGAACTCCCTGAGACGTGCCGGTTCCCATAAATTCCAGTTTTATATTGGGCGATTCATCCATATAATCCCGCAAAACTACGAAAAAAAGATTTTTTCATTCGGACAGGGTAAATTATTTATTTTTGGTAAAATTTAACCCATGGCAAACCTGTATTTGATACCGACCCTCCTGGGTGACTCTGAACCGGGCCGGGTTCTTCCGCCGAATCACCGCGAAGTGATCTGTTCCCTGACGTATTTCATCGTGGAAAATATCCGGACTGCACGCCGGTTCCTGAAAAGAATAGATAAGGAAATTGATATTGACCGGCTTCTTTTTTATGAACTGAATGAACATACCGGCATAACCCAGCTTCGGTCTTACCTGAACCCCGTCAGTGAAGGGCATGATATGGGCTTAATGTCAGAAGCCGGTTGTCCCGGGGTGGCGGATCCCGGTGCGGATATCGTGCGAATGGCCCATGAAAAAGGGATCAGGGTCATACCCATGGTGGGACCTTCGTCTGTTTTACTGGCGTTAATGGCATCCGGAATGAATGGACAGAACTTCGCATTTAACGGCTATCTGCCGGTCAAAAAAGATGAAAAAATCAGGCATATTCAGTTCCTGGAAAAAAGGATCTTCCACGAAAATCAAAGCCAGTTATTCATTGAAGCACCTTACCGGAATTCACAATTGTTCGAAGACTTGCTCACCCATTGCCAACCACACACCAGGCTTTGCATTGCCTGCGACCTGACCCTGGACACCGAATTCATAAAGACCCTGCCGGTAAGCGAGTGGAAAAAAAACAAACCGGATATTCAAAAAAGACCCGCAATTTTTATACTCGGC
>CAZOYZ010000248.1:4410-7868 GCA_964584045.1 uncultured Prolixibacteraceae bacterium
ACCAGCCTGTACTCCGGCAGCAGTTTTCTGAATCGTTCCAAAACTTCCTCAAACGGCGCATAGATCTCTCCTCCCGACGCATTCCGGTGGCCGCCCCCGTTAAAGTTCTTAAAAGCGAATTCATTAACGGGAAACTCACCTTTGGAGCGAAAAGAGACTTTCACATGATCTTCCTTCTCCGTAAAAAGAGCGCTGAAATGAATTCCTTTAATGGAAAGCGGGTAATTTACAAATCCTTCGTTATCGCCGGGCAAAAAGTTATATTTTTGCTGCACTTCCCTCGAAATGAACATCATGGCCGTATGGTATTCCGGATATACTTCCATACATTCGTTCAGGCAATATCCCAGCAACCGCATCCGGTCGGTCGAATAATTGTCGTACACTTTTCCGTGGATCTCCTCAGGATCGATCCCATAAGTCAGCAATTCACTCACCGTCTGAAAAGTCTGCGGATCAGAAACATTATAATCGAACGAGCCCGTATCGGTCATAATCCCGCAGAAGATCGCTTCTGCAACGTGTTTATCCACGTATTTTTGGTAACCCATGGCTTTCACCACATGAAATACAAGTTCGGCGGTAGATGAATATTCCGGATGCGAGATCATTAATTCCGTAAACTTCTGAGGATACGGATGATGGTCGATGATTATTCCCGGTCCCTGAAATTTTTCAACCATCTCTTTCATTTCACCAGCCCGGGAAGACTGATTAAAGTCCATGCAAATGAGCATCCCGGCTTCGGCCATGGCCTGCTCGACCTTTTTACGCGATGACGTGCAGATCAGGATTTCACGACTTCCCTGCATCCACCTCAAAAAATTCGGGAAATGATTTGGAGAAAGCACGACCACCTTTTTCCCTGCGTTCTTCAAGACACCTGATAACCCTAGTACAGAGCCAATGGCATCACCATCGGCATTGATATGAGGAATGACCGCAATCGTTGCTTCAACCTGCACCAATCTCTCCCTGAAAGCGTTAATTATCTCTAGATCAAATGGTTTCAAAATGCTATCTTTTAGAATAAGATACAAATATAAAATATAATGGTTCCTTAAGCTGAATTCTCTGATTTATTTTTAATTTCGCAGCCACTCATTAATTATTTAAAAATATAGATTATGGCTGGTAACCAAACATTTACCATTGTTAAACCGGACGCAGTAAAAAAGAATTTTACAGGGGCGATCCTTCAGAAGATCAATGAAGCCGGTTTTGTGATCCACGCGCTTCAAATGCTCCGGCTTACGCGGGAGCAAGCCTGTGCATTTTACGAAGTCCACAAGGAAAGGCCTTTTTACGGCGAGCTGACCGAATTCATGAGCTCAGGGCCGGTTGTTGTTGCCATTTTGAAGAAAGAGAATGCCGTGGAAGATTTCAGGAAGCTGATCGGCGCAACCGACCCCAAAGAGGCTGCAGAAGGCACGATCCGGAAATTATTTGCTGAATCGAAAAGTAAAAACGCCGTTCATGGATCCGACAGCGATGAGAATGCCATCATTGAATCGGATTTCTTCTTTTCAAAAACAGCAAGAGTGTGAAGGCACCAGGGGCAGGGAGTACAGCGAGAACTACCTGAAAACAATCTGACTGATGATCTCCTTCCCCGCTTTCTCATTCAGTCGTCTGCGGATTTCCTCTTTCATCATTAATAACTCATTTCTGACAACGGGAGAGCTGATTTTCACGAAAAGCGTCCCATTCCTGATCCGAAGTTCCTGGGTGTACGATGCTACTGTTTTCCCAAGCAACCCTGCCCAGGATGAGATAATATCCACTTCGGTCAGCTTCCGCTCCAGATTATTGTCCCGGACATAACTATGGATCAGCTCACTTAGTTTTTCCGTGTTACTTTTTCTCATTGCCGGCTTCTTTTATGGTTCCCTGATGGACAAGAAAAATTTTTGACCCTGACGATACTTCGTGTATAATCTGATCCAGGTGTTCCCGGTTCGTATCGGTGATAAATATCTGACCAAAATGATCGTTGGCAACCAGCCCGACAATCTGTTTCACCCGGTGCTTATCCAGCTTGTCAAAAAGATCATCCAGCAATAAAATGGGGTTTAATCCCGACAGTCGCTTTAGAAAATCGAACTGTGCAAGCTTCAGCGCAACCAGATACGTCTTTTTCTGACCCTCCGATCCCAGCTTTTTTATTGGGTGGTCACCCAGGTTAAAGACAATGTCATCTTTATGGATACCCGCTGACGTAAACTGAAGTAAAAGATCCTTTTGCCGGTTTTCGGTCATCAGCAACTGAAAATCACTTTCATAAAGCTGTGACTGATGTTCCAGACCGGTCTTTTCATGACCCTCCGCGATCAATTCATAATAATATTGAAATACCGGCTGAAAGCGTTGAATATACTCCACCCGTTTTTCGTGGATCAGCAAACCCAATCTAACCAGTTGGTCATCCCAGACCTCGATCAGATCATTCCTGAAAAAACGCTCGCCGGCAAATTGCTTCAACAGCTGATTCCGCTGCATCAAGGCCCGGTTATACCGGATCAGGTGATCAAGATAAACCTGATCGTACTGGGAAATCAGCGAATCCAGAAACTTACGCCTTTCTTCACTTCCTCCCGTGATCAGATCGGTATCCGAAGGGGTCACAATGACCAAAGGGATCATTCCGATATGCTCCGATAGACGGCCGTATTCTTTTTTATTCCTTTTAAAGTGCTTTTTCTGTCCCCTTTTTAAGCCGCAGTAGATCGTTTCTACCTGATCAAACCGCTCGTACTTCCCCTGAATGACAAAAAAATCCTGCCCATGGCTGATATTCATTTGGTCGTTCGGATTAACAAAACTCTTGCAGAATGACAGGTAGTAAACGGCATCCATCAGATTGGTTTTTCCGGCTCCGTTATTTCCGATAAAGCAGTTCAGATGAGGAGAAAATTGGATATCAACCTCTTCCAGATTCTTAAAATTAACCAGGGACAGACTTTCAAGATACATGAATAGACTCTTTATAACAGCAAAATTAATAAAAAAGTAGTGAGTAGCGAGTAGCGAGTAGTGAGTAATGAGGAATGAGTAGCGAAGAATGAGCAGCGGGGAGCAAGGAGCCAAACCGATACTCGTGACTGGCAACTCACTACCGGGGACTCCTTTAAATTTTATGAAGCATTTATGGTTTTCATTTGGTAAAAAACTCTATTTTTGCGTCACAAATCTGGAATAACCTTATTTAAAATGGTAAAAGATAAAGACAAAAAAACGGAAGACGGCTTGTCGGATGTCGAAAGTGCGTTGACCCAAACGGAACGTTTCATTGAAAAAAATCAAAAAACATTGTCCATGGCCGTCGGAGCAGTAGTGCTGGTTGTAGGCGGATTCCTTGCTTTCAAAACATTGTACATGCAACCCAGAGAAAAAGATGCTCAGGAGCAGATGTTCATGGCCGAACAGTATTTTGAGAAAGATTCGTTTAACCTGGCCAT
>CAZOYZ010000249.1:0-2822 GCA_964584045.1 uncultured Prolixibacteraceae bacterium
GGGATACACCTGACGAACGGACGTTGACCGCACCGGGCTTTTTTGAAGATTATTCGGATGCCGGCGACGTAGATCAGTTTGACTGGCCCGATCCGGCCATTTATCTCGACAGGGCGGGATCTGCTGAAAGAGCGGCCTCTGCTCCGGCCGACCGGATAAAGATGGGCATTCTCTGGAGTGCACACTTCCAGGACGCCTGTTCTGCATTTGGTATGGAGCAGGCCCTTGTGGTCATGCTTTCCAATCCTGAGATGTTCCGTGCCGTCATTAATCGGATAACTGATTTTTATCTCAGGGCCAACGAGATTTTTTATGAATCGACGAAAGGGTTGCTTGACGCGGTGTTGATCGGTAACGATTTCGGCAGTCAGACGGGTCTCATGGTCGATCCCGCCAGCTTACGCGAATATGTTTTTCCCGGCACCGGGAAGTTGATCGAACAGGCAAAAAGTTATGGGTTAACTGTCATGCATCACTCTTGTGGCTCAATCTTTCCGGTCATTCAGGACCTTGTCGATCTGGGAGCAGATCTCATTCATCCGATTCAGGCCCTTGCCAGTGAGATGGACGCCCCCAATTTAAAAAAACATTTTGCAGGAAAAGCGGCATTCTGCGGAGGGATTGACGCCCAAAACCTGCTCGTGAACGGGACTCCCGGAGAAGTTGCTGAAAAGGTGCATGAGATGAAGGAGTTATTTCCGACAGGACTTGTCATTTCGCCGAGTCATGAAGCGATTTTACCGGACATTCCGCCTGCAAACATCGAAGCATTGTTTAACGCTGTAAAGGAATAACGACATGATTACATCTAATCCAATCCTGGGAACAGGACTCCACGCTATCGGAGGTATTTCTGCGGCCAGCTGTTATTTACCGGCAACCCGGACAAGAAAATGGTCATGGGGGACTTTCTGGCTGGCCCAGGCGCTTTTTGCGTGGGTGATCATGCCGCTTATTGCAGGATGGCTGACCGTTCCCGGCTTTTTCGATATACTGATAAACGCCCCGGCGAAACCGTTTTGGGCGGCCTTTTTTTTAGGCGCCGCGTATGGTTTTGGAGGGATGTCGTTCGGAAAAGCGATCAACCATATTGGATACTCGCTTACCTATACCCTGGCTATCGGGATTTCTGCCGTATTGGGCACTGTTTTCCCGATGATGATCTTCGGGGGGCTGAATGATTTCTTTTCAAAACCCGGAGGCAGTATCGTGTTGTCGGGTATGATCCTGTCCCTGGCAGGGGTGATCATCTGCGGCTGGGCTGGTTTTAAAAAGGAGAAAGATCTGAACTCCACGGGCATCGGGAAAGCGGGTTTTAACATGGCAACCGGCTTGCTCCTCACGATCGTGGCCGGTGTATTGTCCGGAGTTTTTAACTTGTCCCTGGAATATGGGCAACCTGTCGCCGATATGGCAGCAAAAAACGGGGCCGGACACTTTGAGGGGAACGCCAAAATGGTCATTTCAACATCAGGATGTTTTGTTGTTAACCTGGTCTGGTTTATCGTGGCAGGCCTTAGGAAAGGTACTTTAAAGGAATTTATTCCTCAGAAAGGGTTGACCGGATCATTAATCTTCCGGAACTGGATCTGGTCGGCTTTCGCAGGGGCTCTTTGGTGCTTTCAATTCTTCTTTTACGGGTTGGGACACGTCAGGATGGGTAATTTTCAGTTTGCAAGCTGGGTTCTGCATATGTCCATGCTCATCTTCTTCAGCTATGTTGTCGGAGTGATCATGAAAGAGTGGAAAAATGTCAGGATCACGACCTATGTGATATTGATTATCGGATTATTCACGCTGATTGCTTCCTTCTGCATTACCAGCTATGGAAGTTACCTTGGCGAACAACTGATCGGCATGGAAAGCGCAGGATAAGCATAATCAGGTTCTCCTGCTGATCCGACATTAACGAACACAAAAACCAACCTTATGAAAACAAATTTCAGCCGCCGTCATTTTTTAACAACACTGGGTGCCGGAGTGGTTGCTTCAAGGGTTATCTCCTTGCAGGCATGTTCTCCGGTCAGTTCCGGATCTGCTCAAAACGGAGAAACACCCGGATATTGGATCGACCGGCGTTTCACAAAATTTAAAACGCCATGGCGCAAAGTCCATCTTGACTTCCACAATTCAAAATACATTCCTGAAATCGGCACCCGGTTTAATGCACAGGAATGGGGTGACCGGTTGGTCGCAGGAAATCTGGACAGCATCGTCGTCTTTGCAAAAGACATGCACGGCTATTTTTATTACCCCGGCAAATACGGACCTGTTCATCCGGGCCTATCATTCGATCTGCTTGGCGAACAGGTGAAAGCCTGCCGGGAAAGGAATATTGCCGTTTATGCTTATTACTGTACCACCTGGGATCATCACCTGGCTGATACACATCCGGAATGGAACATGCGGAAGAAAGACGGTTCCGATTACCGGCCAGGGGCCGGTGAAATTCCGGGGTGGACAGCCTTATGCCTGGGAAATAACGATTTTACCGGTCTGGTCGCTGAACATATCGGTGAATTTGTTTCAACGTATGATCTTGACGGAGCCTGGCTGGACATGGCCGAACCCATCGCGCCGGAATGTTATTGTACGGAGTGTATCCGCCGGATCAGAGATGAAGGGAAAGATCCCTTTGATAAAGCAGTTCAGCGGGCGCATCAAAACAGAAACTTTATTGAGTTTCATCGCCGGATGAAGGAACTGGTACACGGGATCAAACCTGCGTGCCAGGTCGACTTTAACGACATTGGGATTGGCAAGGTGAGCGAACGTGCTGAATATTTGGACAATATTGATATTGAGGCCCTGCCGACCGGTGG
>CAZOYZ010000249.1:2922-7818 GCA_964584045.1 uncultured Prolixibacteraceae bacterium
CTGGATCAGGCCGCACCGGTAACCGAAGCAGCCTTGATCATCCCTTCCGTAGCTATGGAAAAAGTAAATCAGTCCTATATTTACGGATTGGTGAAGCTGATGATCGAGGCTCACCTTCAATTTGATCTGGTCGAACAGGAGCAGGAATGGGAACGCTATCAACTCGTCGTTATCCCGGACGAACTGATGCCTGACGGCAAAACAGTTGAGCGGCTGCATCAGTACGTTGAAAAAGGCGGTGCACTGATTGTTTGCGATAGAGGAGGACTTCAGCCGGAAACAGGACAATCATGGCTTGAACGGTACGGCATACAATACCGGGGACAATCACCGTTTAAACCTGCTTACTTTGTCGCAGGTGATCATTTCGTCAAAAATACGCCCGGATATGCCTATGCATTATATCACGGCGCTTCTCAATGGAGCATACAAACACCGGCCCGGTCACTGGCACAATTGGGAGAACCTCTGTTCCAGCGCAGCGCCGAACATTATACCAGTCATAAACAATCACCATTCGACCATGAGACGGATTATTCGGTAATGGCAATAAGCGGAAAGACCGGACTCATAGGCTTTCCGGTCGGGAACAGTTATTACGCAAAAGGGTACTGGATTTACCGTGAAGCTTTCATGCATCTGGTCAATGAATTTGTTCCCCGAAAACTGGTTGAGACAAATGCTCCTCTCTCGACCGAAGTCACCGTCACTTATCAGGAAGCAAATGAGGCGTCTGACCGGCCTGAACGGTATATGGTTCACCTCATCAACTGGTCGCCGGTAAGGAAGACACCCGGGCATCCCGAGATGCACGAAGATGTTGTTCCGTTGACTGATGTTCACGTAAAATTAAATATCCCGTTCCGGAATGTCTTGATCACAACCGTTGCCTCGCGCGAAAAACTGAAACACCGGATGGTTGACCAATATATTGAGGTGACTGTTCCCAAAATTTCATCACATGAAATTATTTGCTTTGAACGGTCATAAAGAACCGGATGAAATGACAGGATAACAGGATTCAAACGCTTAATGCACTTTCACTTCCGTCCACGCCCGGTCTATTTTCCGGTTAAAAAGGCCCTTGTCTTCCAGCACCTGGAGGTGTGAACTGTTGGCTGCTTCCGGAAAAATAATCGTGTTGTCGCGGATCGCGGGGTCGAGCAGTTTCCTGGCCGAATCATTCGGCATGGCAAAATTGATCGCTTTCATATTCTTTGCGCTGTTGTCCGGGCGGAGCAGGAAATTAATGAACCGTTCCGCATTTTCCTTGTGCTGCGAAGAAGCCGGGATACACATGTTATCGATCCAGAACAGAACCCCTTCCTGGGGTATGACGGATTTAAATTTGGGATCGCCGGCGCTGAGCCGGAACATCATTCCATTCCAGGCATGCGCGATCCAGACGTCTTCACTTTGCATCAATGCCTCCATATTGTTGGACTCATATTTTTTCAACAGGGGTTTTTGCCGGATCAGCAGGTCACGGGCTTCATTCAGTCGCGCCGTATCCTTTTCAAAATCATATCCCAGTATGCGGTAAGCCACAAAAAAGGTCTCGTTCATTTCGTCGATCATCGTGATTTTCCCTTTATAACGGGGATCCCACAATGCCGACCATGAAACGATCGAATCCTTGACGAAATTGCTGTTATAGGCGATTCCTGAGTAGCCGTAAGCATAAGGTATGTAGTACATACCGCTGGTATCATAGTTCATTTTCAGGAATTCGGAAGAGATATAGGAACGATTGGGAATTGAGTCCGTGTTCATGCGGGCGAGCAGTCCTTCCTGGATCATCAGTTTGACCATATAGCCGGAAGGGAAGATGATGTCGTACCCGGTGACACCCATTTTCAGTTTAGACAAAAGTTCCTCATTATCGTTGTAATAATCGAGCGAAATGTCGATCCCCGTTTCTTTTTCAAATTCAGCGATGACCTCATTGCTCAGATACTCTGAATAACCGTAAATATTTAATTTTTGCTGATTTTTGGCAAAAAACGGCGCTGTGATGACAAAGCCGAGCGCGAGAACAAAGAAAGCACCGATAATCAGTTTACCCTTTTTATTTATTTTTTCGCTCTTTTGAAGAAAATTTGCAAAAGCAAGCAAGCAAACCGTGAGGACGATCAGGATCGTTGAGACGGCGTTGATCGACGGTGTCAGACCGAACTTGATCAGAGAATAAATCTTAAGGGGTAAAGTCGATGCACCGACCCCCGCCGTAAAAAAAGTTACGACGAAGTCATCGATACTCAGTGTAAAAGCGAATAACGCACCCGAAACCACTCCGGACGAGATATTGGGAAGGATCACTTTCACAAAAGTTTGCCAGCGTGTGGCTCCCAGATCGAGGCTTGCTTCTTCCAGTGACGCAGGAAGATTGATCACTTTTGTCAGGATGATCATCGTCACGAAAGGAAAACTGAAAGCAATATGTGCGCAGATCACTGAAAGCAGGCCAAGCGGAAATCCGATCAGGACAAACAAGGCCAGCAGGGACACTCCAAGGATGATCTCGGGAAGAATGACCGGCACATACAACATATTCTGAAAAAGCGCTTTCCCCCGAAATCGGTATTTCCCCAAAAGGATCGCCCCCATCGTACCAATGATCGTGGTGAATATCGTGCTGGTGATGGCGATCAGCACCGAGTTTCTTACTGCCAGCCATAAGCCGGCATCCCTGAGTACCGACTGGTACCATTTTAAGGAGAAACCGGTCCAAACAGAAACAGTCCGGGATTCGTTGAACGAAAAAATGATCAGGATAATCAGGGGAAGCAACAAAAACACAATTCCTGCAATGGTGATCATCTTCAATATCAGGCTTTGTCCTATTTTAAGATCGTTTCCCCGTGCGAGATTTCCGGCCATAGCTTAAAAGTTTATTCCGTTTTTGGATTTGGTTGGATCAAAGAAGCGGATATAAAGTGAGATGAAGATCATAACCACTGCTGTGAGCAGCATGGATAAAGCCGATCCAAACGACCAATTCCGGGCCTGAAGGTATTGGGCGGTGATTACATTCCCGATCATTGTATTTTCAGTGCCGCCCAAAAGTTCGGGAATAACAAAGTTTCCGAGGGTCGGTATAAAGGTAAAAATAATTCCGGCTACAAGCCCGGGAACCGCATAGGGAAGAGTGATTTTTATGAACGTCTGCCTTTTGCCTGCGCCAAGGTCGAGAGAGGCCTCGATCAGAGAAACATCCATTCGGTCGAGCGAAGAAAAAATGGGTAATACCATGAAAGGCAAATTCCAATAGACAAAACCAACATACATTCCAAAAGAATTATTCATCATCTTGATTGGTTCGCGAACGATCCCCAGATAAACCAGCGCGGTGTTGACCAGCCCGGAATCGCCCAGTAAGGTCATGACTGAATACATCCGGATCAAAAAATTGGTCCAGAAAGGCAGAATGATCAGGAACATGATCAACAGTTTCACACGTGGCGCTGAAAAGGCCATGTAGTAGGCCATCGGAAAGGCTATCACGAGCGTGAGCGCAGTGGTCACCAGCGCATAGAGGAACGATTTAAGGAAAATACTGATGTATATTCCCTGTAATGCCTGTTTAAAATAATCGAATGTAAAGGCATCGGAAGTGCTGCCTGCCACCCCGACATTGAAACTGTACCCGGTCACGATAAGGATCGGAACAATAAAAAATACCAGCAGCCAGAAAGCCGGCGGTGCCAGCAAAATATGTTGCTCTTTGATTCTCTTAAACATGGATAAGTTCACCTGAAGTTTGACTCCAATTTAAATAAACGCGTTCGCCCAGATCGTAAAATTCGTTCGACAGCTGCAAAAGATAGTTTTGGGCGATCACAGAAACCTGCGCTCCGTTATCGAGCTCTACCAAAAATTTGGTGATCTCACCCAGGTAATTTTTTTGACGGATGATGCCTCGCAGTCCATTTTCATATTCGGCAGGTTCGAGCATGCTGATCCTGATGCGCTCGGGGCGGATGCAAAAGATCACGTGGTCGCCTGGTTGTTGGATCTGGTTGTAAACAAGAGAGATCGCACCCAGTCCGGCGACATCGATCACCGTCATCTTTTGATCAGAACGATTGACGACGCCATCGAAGAAATTCATGCTTCCAATGAAATCAGCGACAAAATGAGTCAATGGCCGTTCATAGATCTCTTTCGGGGCATCGCAGTGTTCAATGATACCATCCTTCATGACGGCGATCCGGTCAGCCAGCGCCAATGCTTCCGTCTGGTTGTGTGTGACAAAAATGAAGGTGATACCCACTTTTTTCTGAAGTTCGGCCAGTTCATTACGGGTTTGTTCAGAGATCTTTTTATCCAGGGCGCTTAAAGGTTCGTCAAGTAACAGGAGTTGTGGCCGGTTAACCAAAGCCCGGGCCAAAGCCACCCGTTGCTGCTGCCCGCCGGAAAGCTGGGCCGGCATCCTTTTTTCAAAACCTTCCAGCCCAATGAGCCGGATGACTTCCTGTAGCCTTTGCTCCATTTCGTTTTTAGGTATCTTTCTAATACTTAGTCCGTAAGCAATATTGTTGCGCACGTTCATGTTCGGGAAAAGGGCATAATTCTGGAAGACCGTATTGACGTCCCTCTTGTTCGGCGGATCGGTCGTGATGTCTTTGCCGTTCAGAAGGATCTGTCCGCCTGTGGCCTTTTCAAAGCCGGCGATCATACGGAGGATTGTTGTTTTACCGCACCCGCTGGGACCCAGCAGACAAAAAAATTCACCCTTGCCAATTGTGAGGCTGACATCATGAACCGCTTTTACAGAGCCGTACGATTTGGAAAGATTTTTGAGTTCAAGCATAGGTTTAACATGGGGTTTCTTAGTTTATGTGATCCAAAGTTAGGAAATTATGCGGCAGAATGATTCAGGTTCCGCGATTGTTT
>CAZOYZ010000250.1:0-7815 GCA_964584045.1 uncultured Prolixibacteraceae bacterium
CCCGGAAACTGGAAAGGAAATTTGGGAAGGAAATCCGGATTTCTGACGAAACCGTAGGAAACATGAACTATACGGCTGATTTTGAAGATGAGAGCCTGGAGCAAATCTTGAAATTTTTAGATGAAGGAGCAGCCGTAACCTTTAAAAAGATTGGAAATGGATATGTGCTGTCAAAAAAATCATCAGTTATTCATCAATAATTAAAAAAGGCAATGAAAATGCGGCCACATCTTCATTGCCGAAAAATCAATTAACGAAAAGGTTTAATCGCTAACGATGCAAATTTATGAAAAAAAAAGGTGTAAAGAATGTTTACCTTCGAGGTAAACGATGGAAACTTTTGTTGATTATGAAACTAACGTTTGTGCTCACGATGCTATTCCTGCTAAACGCGACTGCGAATATCTATTCGCAGGGTGCGAAGCTTGATATCAGTATCAGGCAGGCTACACTCAGGGAACTGTTTGAGCAGATCAAATCCAAGTCTGACTATAAGTTCCTTTATAACAATGACATGGTCAATGACGAACTGAGAATAGATGTCAATATTAAAAATGGTTCCATCGAAGATATTCTGAGCGAACCACTACGAAGATCAAGCCTTGCTTTTAAAGTAATCGACAATCAGATTATAGTCTATCCGGTTACGGAAAACCCTGGAGATCAACCGCAGAAAAATATGATTAAGGGAGTCATGACTGATCCTGCCGGGCATCCGTTGCCGGGGGCAACTGTGATCATTTTAGGAACAACAAGAGGCGTAATTACCGATGTCGATGGGAGTTATACCATTGAAGCTAATCCGGGAGAGAAACTGGTTTTCTCTTTTATCGGGATGGACTCTCAAACGGTTGAAGTAGTTACGCAAACAGTGGTCAATGTTCAAATGAAGGAGAAAGTGGATGAGTTGGAAGAAGTCACAGTCGTGGCTTTCGGTAAACAAAAGAAGGAAAGTGTGATTGGTTCGATTACCACCGTAAAGCCTGCGGAGTTAAAAATTCCGTCCAGTAATCTGACCACCGCTTTGGCTGGCCGAATGTCGGGTTTGATCTCTTACCAGCGGAGCGGCGAACCAGGTAAAGATAATGCCGAGTTTTTCGTTCGGGGCGTAACTACTTTTGGTTACAAGAAAGATCCGCTTATATTGATCGACAACAACGAGGTTACTACACAGGAATTATCACGTATGCAACCCGATGATATTGCCAGTTTTTCTATCATGAAAGATGCGACAGCGACGGCTCTATATGGTTCCCGTGGTGCCAATGGTGTAATCCTGATCACAACAAAAGAAGGTGCAGAGGGAAAAGCGCAGATGAGCATACGGTATGAAGAAGCGTTATCGAAACCGACAAAAATGGTAAAACTTGCTGATCCGGTAACCTATATGCTTTTACATAATGAAGCTGTTAGAACACGTGATCCTATGGGTATAATCCACTACTCTCAGAATAAGATCGATAATACGCAAAAAGGAGGGAATCCTTATGTATACCCGGCAAATGACTGGTATGATATTCTCTTCAAGGATCAAACTTTAAATCACCGGTTGAATTTCAATGTGAGCGGAGGAGGTAAAGTTGCACGTTACTATTTGGCAGGGAGTGTTATTAATGATAACGGGATATTAAAGGTAGACCCATTGAATAACTTTAATAGTAATATTAAATTAAACCGTTATATGTTGCGTTCAAATGTGAGTATTAATGTTACTAACACTACTGAAGCGGTCGTTCGTCTGAATGGGGCTTTTGATGATTATACCGGCCCTATCGATGGTGGGGCGGATCTGTTTAAAAAAGTGATGGGAACTAATCCTGTGCTCTTTCCCCCGTATTTTAAACCGGACGAAGCCAATATTTATACACAACATATCTTGTTCGGTAATTATGACGCGGGTCAATATATTAATCCTTATGCAGATATGACAAAGGGGTACATGGATTATACCACCTCCCAAATGTCTGCTCAATTTGAACTTAAACAGCAACTTGATTTTATTACAAAAGGTCTTTCCTTACGAGCGTTATTTAATACAAGCCGTTATTCTTATTTCGACGTATCCCGTTTTTATAATCCTTTCTATTACGAGGTCTCGATGTATGACAAAGAAAGTAATGAATATACATTGGCTCCTTTAAACGAAAAGACAGGTACGGAATATCTGGATTACAGTGAGGGGGAGAAAGATATCAATTCCACTACTTATTTTGAAACTGCTTTAAATTGGAATCAAACATATAGTGAAAAACATACGTTGAGTGCCTTACTCGTTTATACGTTGCGTGAGCAGTTATTTGCCAACGCAGGAGATCTCCAGAAATCGTTGCCATACCGCAATATAACGTTGGCAGGACGCGGTACTTATGCTTACGATTTCCGGTACTTCGCAGAGTTTAATTTCGGATACAATGGGTCTGAACGTTTTTCTGAGAAAGAACGTTTTGGTTTTTTCCCTTCAGTAGGGGTGGGCTGGTTAATTTCGAATGAACTTTTCTGGAGCGAAAACCTGAAAAGAACCATTAGCAAATTGAAATTTAAAGCTACTTACGGTTTGGCGGGCAATGATGCCATCGGTAGTGAAGATGACCGGTTTTTTTATCTCTCTAATGTAAATATGAATAATTCTTCACGCGCATCTTCTTTTGGTACCTACGGTAATACGGGAGGATACGCATTAAATGGTGTTTCTATTTCCCGCTATGCGAATGATGATATCACATGGGAAACAGCGAAAAAACTAAATGTGGGGATTGAATTAGGGCTTTGGAATGAATTGGATATTCAAGCTGATTTATTTAGAGAAAACCGGTCTAATATATTGATGAACCGGTCTTCAATCCCTACAACGATGGGTCTTCAGGCTGCTGTTCGTGCCAATGTGGGTGAAGCTTTCAGCGAGGGGGTTGATGTTTCTCTGAATTACAACCATTCATTTAATAAAAATTTATGGATCTCAGCACTTGCCAACTTTACGTATGCGACCAGTGAGTTTCGGGTGTACGAAGAACCCGACTATTTTGACACGCCCTGGAAATACCACACAGGTTATTCTTTAAATCAGCAATGGGGATATGTCGCTGAACGCCTTTTTGTAGATGAGGAAGAAGTTCGGAATTCTCCTGTACAATTCGGAAATTATATGGGTGGCGATATCAAATATAAAGACATCAACAAAGATGGTAAAATTTCTGAGCTGGACATGGTGCCCATTGGATATCCTACCAGCCCTGAAATTGTATATGGCTTTGGATTTTCCGGAGGATGGAAAGGATTCGATTTCTCCTTCTTTTTCCAGGGATTGGCCAGGGAATCCTTCTGGATAGATCCAAGTTCTACCAGTCCATTTGTTGATTATCATCCATCAAGTGGTGATATTAATGCTGGTAAAATTGTTAACAACGCGTTATTACAAGCTTATGCTGATAGCCACTGGTCGGAAGATAACCGTGATCTATATGCGTTATGGCCCCGTTTGTCAGAAACATTGATTTCCAATAACCTGCAGACTTCAACGTGGTTTATGCGAAATGGTTCGTTCCTCCGGTTGAAATCTGTTGAATTTGGTTATTCTTTGCCTCAAAAACTAATATCACGAGCCAAAATTACCAACCTGCGTCTCTATTTTAGTGGAACCAATCTGCTTACATTCAGTAGTTTTGACCTTTGGGATCCTGAAATGGGAGGGAATGGTTTAGGTTATCCTATTCAGAAAGTGTTTAATCTCGGAGTTCAACTATCCTTCTAAAAAAAACAGACTTTTATGAAAACATTCTATAAAATAGTTGTATTTACGATCCTATTTGGATTTGGTTCATGTGATTACCTTGACATTGTCCCTGACAATATTGCAACCATTGAATATTCGTTCAGGAACAGGGCCTCGGCCGAAAAATACCTTTTTACATGTTATAGTTATCGTCCTCCGATTGGCTCTGCCACGAACGATGTGGCAATGCAGGGAGGCGACGACAGTTGGAGATTATATACGAAAACTCCTCCTGGTAATGCTTTTATTGCAAGAGGATTTCAAACGGCAACGAATCCTTATGTCAATAATTGGGATGGATCAAATGGAGGTAAGGCGCTGTGGCAGGGAGTTCGTGATTGCAATATTTTTCTTGAGAACATCGATAAAGTAAACGACTTGTCCGACTATGAAAAGAGCAGATGGGTTGCTGAAGTAAAATTTTTGAAAGCATATTATCATTATTATCTTTTTAAATGTTACGGTCCTATTCCTATTATTGACGTTAACCTTCCCATTTCTGCAGGAGTCGATGAAGTAAAAGTTTACCGGGAACCTGTCGATAAAGTGGTGGAATATATTGCAAATTTAATGAAGGAAGCTGCAATTGATCTGCCTGATGGCCGTGAGGTAATCGAAGGGAGTGAAGCTGGTCGCGTCGACAAGTTAGCGGCGTTAAGCATGCGTGCCGAAGTGTTACTTTTTGCAGCAAGTCCATTGTTCAATGGTAATAAAGACTATGCAGATATGATTGATAACAGGGGAGAGCTCTTGTTTCCGCAGACATATGATGCGAATAAATGGAAGTTAGCGGCTGATGCCTGTAAGGAAGCCATTGATACTTGCCATATGCAAAATAAAGCACTGTATGATCTGGTCGATCCGGTAGTTTCCAATGCTCATCACGTATTTAAGTTGCAAACAATCTATCGTCAGGCGATATGTGACCGTTGGAACAAGGAGTTAATTTGGGGCGGAACCAGTCATGACTGTGATTATCTAACAGTTCAGGCACAGCCCAAGCTTCTTCGTGTGACTTCTGCATTATATAATACAATAAATACAGAATGGGCTCCAACATTAAAAATGGCAGAGTTATACTATTCAAACAATGGAGTGCCTATTGACGAAGATATTGATTGGCAAAACAACGGTTGGTACGAGGATCGTTTTGAAGTAAGACCTGAGGTTTCTGCAGGAGACGATATTTATTATGTAAAGCAAGATCAAAGAACAGTTTATCTGCACTATAATCGTGAATCGCGCTTTTATGCCAGCCTTGGGTTTGATAAGGGAATCTATTTCGGTAATGGTTATTATTCCTTCCCATCAAATGTTAAATATTGTGATTTTTTCGCAGGAGGAATTTCAGGGGTACAAGGTGAACAGAATTATTCAATAACAGGCTATTGTGTTAAGAAAATGCATAGTTTCAAAAATGGACACTCTGATAATAACTATAGCCGGGAGTATTTCCCATTCCCGATTCTGCGTTTAGCCGATCTTTACCTGATGTATGCTGAAGCTTTGAACGAACTCAACGGACCGAGTGAAGAAGTTTTCGCGTATCTTGACTGCATCAGGGCGCGTGCAGGGTTGGCCGGAGTCAAGGAGTCCTGGTCAAATCATTCTTCTCAACCGAACAAACCAGATACAAAAGATGGTTTGCGCGAGATCATCCATCAGGAACGGAATATCGAATTAGCTTTTGAAGCGAAACGTTTTTGGGATCTCCGCCGTTGGAAACAAATTGGAGAATTGAATAATCAACCCAAAGGATGGAATTATCAGGGCAAAACCGAGGATGAATTTTACAGAGTGACTTCGGTTGCGCAGGTCCCTGTAGAATTTACTGTGAAAGATTATTTTTTCCCGATCAGGGAATCAAACATTATTGTAAACAGGAATTTGCTTCAAAATTATGGCTGGTAATTAATTGTTTACTACAAAAAAACATCAAATGAAACATTATCTTTTCTTAACAATAATTTTCCTGACATTTGCCTGTAAGGAAGAACCAATAGGTCAACAGCCCATTGACAACGTCCCTCCCGGAGCGGTTTCAGACGTTAAGATTGAAAATACTTCAGGTGGAGCGATCCTTACCTATGAACTTCCAAAAGACGAAGACCTTCTTTATGTGAAAGCAGTGTATTTTTTAAAAGAAGGGGTTCAAAGTGAGTCTCGATCTTCTATGTACTCTGATACATTAAAGATTGCAGGTTTTGGAGATACCCAGCAGCGTGAAGTCTCGCTGATCGCTGTTGATCGAAGCAGGAATGAATCAGAGCCTGTTATTGTGACAATCCAACCGCTTGAACCGGCAGTTATCTCAATTGGAAGAACGCTTAATATGGTGGAAGACTTTGGAGGGGTCTGTGCCTATTGGAATAACCCGACCCGTGCTGAAGTTTCAGTTGTTTTACTTAAGGAAGACCATAATAATGAATATGTCCCGATTGAAACGTTTTATAGTACCATGGTAGATGGTGAGGGAGCAAAACGGGGTATGGATACCATTGCTGTCAAGTTTGGGATTTTCGTACAAGACCGATGGGAAAACCGTAGTGAGACCAAATACTTTACCGTGACACCTTTATATGAGACACGATTTGACCCGTTGAAGTTCAAAGAAATAATACTTCCGACAGATGAGCGTTATGATTGGGGATGGGTAATGCCATGGTTGTGGGATGGAAAGGTGAACACGGGATTCCATACGAGTATAGGAACCGGTCGCTGGCCGCATTGGTTTACATTCGATTTAGGAATTGTCGGAAAAGTCAGCAGACTAATTACATATCAACGGACAGGTACATATCTTTATGCGGCAGGGAATATTAAAACTTTTGAAATCTGGGGATGTACGGAACTTGATCCGACAGGTGCCTGGGATAACTGGACTTTTTTGGGAGAATTTAAATCAATCAAACCTTCCGGCCTACCGTTGGGAACAACATCGGCAGAAGATGTGGCTTATGCAGCGGCCGGCGAAGAGTACACTTTTTCTCCGATGAACCCAAAAGTCCGGTACATTCGTGTAAAGGTTACTGAAAACTGGTCTGGAACTGATTACCTTCATATCATGGAAATGCATTTTTACGGAGATAACAGGGGAAATTAGTGTTTGTCTTATTCTTATAAAATCAAGATTATGAAATTCATAAATTTATATGTCATTTTTGCAATTCTATTGACGGTGTTCATCTATTCCTGCTCACAAATGAATGATCTGCACCAGGAATACCTGGACGAAGGGGAATACATTTATGCGGCAAAAGTGGATAGCGTTGCCTCGAAGGCCGGAAAGAAACGGATTAAGTTGGAAATGTTTATCCTTTCTCAAAGAATTGAAGTAGTCCGTATCTTCTGGGGCAATTACAGAGATTCGATTGATGTTGAGATTGGACAACAAACAGGGAGTGTGGAAAAGCTGATTCAGAATTTGGAGGAGAAAGCATATATTTTCCAGCTCGTAAGCATTGATAAATATGGGAATAAATCATTGCCTTTTGAAGTAACCGGAAATGTGTACGGAGAGCAGTTTCAATCTTCGATATTCAATAGAGGCATTGCCAGTAAGACAATTTTGGTCGATGGAAAAATGACTATTACTTGGTCAACTGCCCAAGATAAAGCAATTCGTTGCGAATTGGAATATGTTAATCTTAGTGGGGAACAGGTTGTTCGTAAAGTACCTGTAACCGAGATGACCACGGTTCTCGCAGATTTGGCCTCCGGGTTGAGATACAGAACTTTATTTCTTCCTGAGGCGGCAGCAATTGATACATTTTATACGAATTATGTGACAGTTGGATTATGATCATCGTCTGAAGGTATAGGTGAATTTTAACTGCTTATCTGTCTTAACCAGGTGATTTGAGCTAATCTTATTGAAGACGTCAATATTCAGTTTCGATGACGAATGATTACACAAAATCATGAGGGGAGGCGGATAAGTAGTTTTTTGACCAAGTATTTATAGTTGTTTTGAATCGGAGTGTCGTCGATGTCCACAAACTGAGCCAAACTTGTGGTATTTTCAAGGTGAATCCTATTCCTTTGGT